>NZ_DASYHS010000023.1:0-23383 GCF_035998295.1 Arenibaculum sp.
CTTCGAATCGCGACACACTTGTAACTCTCGCCGCCGGGGGTGCCGGCCTCACTCTGCCTTGCGACTGCAAGAAGAGGGAGCATCAAGGTGCCGGACATCCTACACAGCGTTGCCATCAAGTCCCCGGCGGACGAGGTCTACAGGGCGTTGACCACCATCGAAGGTCTTTCCGGCTGGTGGACGACCGACACGCAGGGCGACGCCGGCGCCGGCGGCGTCATTCACTTCCGCTTCGGCGCCAACCTCATCGACATGAAGGTGCTCGAGCTCGAACCCCGCAGGCGCGTCCTGTGGCAGGTGGTCGGCGGGCCGGACTCCTGGATGGACACCCGGGTGCGTTTCGACCTCGCGCAGGACGGCGGCTTCACGAGGGTCCTGTTCAAGCACCAGGGCTGGAAGGAGCCCGGGGAGTTCATGCACCATTGCAGCACCAAATGGGCGATGTTCGTGATGAGCCTGAAAGCGCTTGTCGAAACCGGGACCGGCGCCGCCTACCCGAACGACGTCCACATCTCCGACAAGGGCGACTGACCCCGCGCCCGGCAATCGCCGGCCCGATCGAACCTGCGCGTCCGCATGCCGGACCGCGGCGGACGGGCCCACTCACGTCCAAGGAACGGAGATCGTCATGAGCGATAACAGCTTCTCGACCAGCTTCACGGTGGCCCAGCCCCCGGAAGCCGTGTTCGCGGCCATCAACGACGTGCGCGGATGGTGGTCCGACGGCATCGAGGGCCAGGCGGACAGGATCGGAGGCCGGCCGATGACGGACGGAGGGCAGGCGCTCGTCCGGGCGAAGGGAGCCGGGCTGTGAGGCTGGTCAGGCTGGGAGTGCCGAGAGGGCTGGACAGCCTCCGTCTCATCGAGGAGGATCCCCCCGAGCCGCGGCCGGGCGAAGTGCTGGTCAGGATCGGCGCGAGCTCGCTGAACTTTCACGACCACATGGTTGTCCTCGGGCGCATCCCGTGCGCCGACGACCGCGTCCCGATGACCGACGGCGCCGGCGAAGTGGTCGCGCTCGGCGACGGGGCGGAGGGCTTCGCGATCGGCGACGCGGTCGTCAGCACCTTCTATCCAGGCTGGCCGACGGGCGAACCGACATCGGCCGCCAGGCGGGACATACCCGGCGACACTCTCGACGGCTACGCCCGCGAATATGTCTGCATGCCGGCGCGCGCCTTCACGAAGGCGCCGGCGGGCTACACGCATAGGGAGGCCGCGACGCTGACCTGCGCCGGGGTCACCGCCTGGAGGGGCTTGGTGGTGCGCGGCCGGGTGCAGCCCGGCGACACCGTGCTGGTCATGGGAACGGGCGGGGTATCGCTGTTCGCGCTGCAGTTCGCCAAGGCCGCGGGCGCCCGGGTGATCGCCACGTCCTCGTCCGAGGAGAAGCTGGAGAAGCTCGAACGTCTCGGGGCCGACGCCGTCATCAACTACAAGGCTGTGCCGAACTGGGGCGAGAAGGCCAGGGACTTGACGGAGGGACGCGGCGTCGACCACGTGATCGAGGTCGGTGGGCCCGCCACGCTCGCGCAGTCGATCGCCGCGTGCAGGATCGGCGGACACATCGCGCTGATCGGTGTCCTGACGGGGTTCGTGGGCGAAGTGTCGGTCCCGGCGCTGTTCACGAACGAGATCCGCATCAGCGGCGTCTCCATCGGCAGCAGGGCGGACCAGGAGGACATGATCCGCGCGATAACCGCCAATCGCCTGAAGCCCGTGATCGACCGCAGCTTCCCGTTGGAGGAAATCGGGGGTGCGTTCCGGTACTACGAATCCCGGAAGCACTTCGGCAAGATCTGCCTTCAGCTTTGAGCTTCTTCCGCTGGCGCCTGCCGGATGCGGCAGGCGGCGAGGCCCGGCCCGGCACTACGGTTGCCCTTCGCACCTGAGTGAGCCTCTCGGGCGAAGGCCTGACGGCTGCGGCGCCGGACGGACCACGCAACCGACGATCGCGGGTTTGATCTGGCGCCGGGGTTCCAGGAAAGCCGGGAAGTAACTGCCATTGCGCAGCTTAGAACTTGGACCTCCAGCTCCATCACCCGCTGGGCAGCGAAGCCGATCATCTCGCGCAGCAATTAGCTTCCGTACCCTTTTCCAGCATGCTGCGCAGTGCCATCATCTCATCGGCCATCGTGGTCACCTTCGGTACGGGTTTGTGTTGTGGCGACCAGACTTTGCCGAAGAACCGCGATGGCCGCCCGCCGGGGCAGACTCTCCGGCCGGCTACGCCGTCTGCCCCGGCGGAGGCGCTCCTACACCACGTCCCGGGACGTGACCTGTTCGAGCTGGGGTGAATTCGTCGGCGATCCGAACCGGACAACTCCACAATGATGGTGATGGATCCGCTTTGCGGAATGTATGTTGTGGAAGTTCCATCGGAATTTCGGCGGGCTATTGCGGATGCAGGCATCCGACCTGTTTATAGATGCAACGCAGGTAAAGAGAAACTTAAAGGACGAGCAAAAGAATGCGGGACTATGATGTTGCAGTTATCGTCCTTGCTCCATTCGTCGGCAGTTTTCTCGGCGTTATCGCATTCCGGCTGCCAAGGCACATGGATTTCCTTTGGGAGCGTTCCGTCTGCTCCTCCTGTGGCGCGAGGCTTCGCCCCCTCGATCTCTTGCCGTTTCTGAGCTGGTTGGCCTTGCGCGGGAAGTGCCGCCACTGCGACAGCCCCATTGGACTGTTCCATCCCGCGATGGAGGCCGCTGCCGTGCTCATTGCGATTTGGGCGAGCGCGATCCTGTCCGGTCCACTTCTGTGGGCGAGTTGCGTGCTGGGTTGGATGCTGTTGACGCTGGCGGTGATGGACTGGCAGCATCGGATCCTGGCGGACGTCCTCACACTGCCTCTGCTCGTCGCGGGTCTCGCGGCGGCGGCCTTCTACGCGCCATCCGCCCTCGGGCATCACGCCGTCGGCGCGGCAACAGGCTTCGCCGGATTCCGGCTGCTCGGCGGGCTGTATCATGGTCTTCGTGGCCGCGAGGGCCTCGGGCTTGGGGACGCCAAGTTCCTCGCCGGTGCAGGTGCCTGGGTTTCGTGGACGGGGCTGCCGTCCGTGATCCTGC
This sequence comes from Arenibaculum sp., assembly GCF_035998295.1. Classification (NCBI taxonomy): domain Bacteria; kingdom Pseudomonadati; phylum Pseudomonadota; class Alphaproteobacteria; order Rhodospirillales; family Azospirillaceae; genus Arenibaculum; species Arenibaculum sp. The sequence continues at coordinate 3,072 of NZ_DASYHS010000023.1, forward strand.
TGGCGTCGGTCTCGGCCCTGAGCGTCGTGGCGCTGATGGGCTTGGTCGGCAGACCCGTCGGACGGTGGCAACAGATCCCTTTCGGCCCGTTTCTCTGCCTGGCCACTTGGATCGTCTGGCTCCACGGTCCGCTCGTCCCGGCCTGAGGATGGAACGGTCCGGTCCCGCCGGGCCGTGGTCGCCCAGGCGCCGGCTTACGGCACGGCAGGGCTAGTCTAGAGAGGCTCGATGGCCCGCAGCCTGCGGCGGAGTTCGTCCGTCACGTCGCGCGCCTCCCGGGAGCCGCGGACGACGCGGGGCGTTATCAGCACCAGCAATTCGGTCCTCCCCGCCGTGTTCTCGGTGGTCGAGAACAGCGCCCCCAGCAGCGGCAGGGATGACAGGATCGGGATGCCGGCCCGGCTCTTCGTCCGGGCGTCGCGGATCAAGCCGCCGAGCGCGATGGTGTCGCCGCTGTCGATCGCGATCGTGCTTTGGATCCTGCGCTGTTGGATGGTCGGGGCGTCGATCTCCGACGTCGTCGTCGGCACGACGTCGCTGACCTCCTGCACGACTTCCAGCGTGACCCGGCCATTGGCGTTGACGCGAGGGGTCACGTAGAGGATGACGCCCGTATCGCGGTACTGGATCGTGTTGACGATCGGCGCAAGCGGGTCGATGACGCTGACAGCGGACTGGACCGGCACCGGCACCTGATCGCCGACCTGAAGCACGGCGGTTTGATTGTTGAGCACCATGAGTTGAGGCGACGAAATGACGTTCAGGTCGGTAATCGATTCCAGGGCGCTCAGGGCGATCCTGGCGTCGGAGGGTCGATACAGGACGGAGAAGCCCGGCAATATGGGGTCGACGACGGCTCTGTTCGCCTGCGTCAGGAGGACATCGACGTTTCCGCTCTGGAAGAAATATTGCAGTCCATAGCGGAGTTCATCGTTCAGCGTCACCTCCGCGATGGTCGCTTCGACCAGCACCTGGAGCGGCGCGACATCGAGCTGGCGGAGGGTCGCTTCTATTCTGCGGAATTCCTGAGGGGTGGCCATCAGGACGAGGGCGTTGTTCGCGTCGTCGGCGGTGACCCGGATCGCCCGCTCCGCAGAGGGCGTGTCGCCGGGAACCGTTATGGTCTGCTGAACGACCGGCGGGCTTGCGTCCGCCGGCTGTCCGGAACCGTCCGGCTGGAGCGGCGTTGCCGGCTCCGGTCCGATCTCCGCTTCGCCGAGCATCGAGGAGGACACGGTGGGTGCCGGCTGACGGTAGATGCGCTCGCTGACCGCCAAGCCGGGCGCGATCCGGGGGGCCGAAGGCCCCGGTGCCGCGGCGGGGCCGGTCGCACCGCCGAATATGCCGCCGAGGACCGCGGCGAGGTCGCTCGCGCGGCCGTTCTGGACCGGATAGACGTAAAGCCTCGCCGCATCCCCGCCGACGTCGCGGTCGAGTTGCCGGATCCAGGTCCTGATCTCTTCCAGCAGAGCCGGCTGCCGGCTGACCACGAGCAGGGCATTCAGCCGCTCGACCGGAAGGAAGGTGGCTGTGCCCGTTTGCGGGGTCTGCGAGCCGGCGCCGAAGATCGCCTCGAGCTCCTCCGCCAATGTTTCGGCCGGCACGGCATCGAGTGGAAAGAGCGCGAACGACATTCCCGAAAGCCAGTCGACGTCGAAGGCGTCGACCAGGTCCAGCATCGTCGCGAGTTCCTGACGGGACCCGCCCAGCACCAGCAGGTTCCGCGCCTCGTCGACGCGCAGGATGCCGTCTTCGGGCGTGACCGCCTCGAGCACGTTCTGCATCTCCGCCGCGCCGATGGAGGACAGCGGCACGATCTGAACGGCATACCCCGGTTCCGCATCTCGCAACGAACGCCCGAGGCGCGTGGGCGCCGTCCTCGGTGCCTGCTCGCGCGGAACGATGCGGTAAAGGTCCGGTTCCCGGACCAGGGCCGCCCCGTTGACGGCGAGGACGTCCTGCAGAACCGCGATCAGATCCTCCTCGGCGAGCGGCTGGCTGCTACGGAGCGTCACCTGTCCCGACACCGCGGGATCGATGACGTAGCTCAGCCCGAGCGTATCGCCCAGGATCGTCTGTACCGCTTCCCGAATGTCGACGCCGACCATGTTCAAGACGGTACCGTCCTCGGCCGGAAGCGGGGTCGCGTCGCGGCGACTGCCGGGCGTACCGACGAAACGTCCGGTTCCTCTTCGAATGATCGGGACGGGATGCTCTTCGGGTCGGACGCCGTCGGCGCCCAGCGGCAGAGGCGGGCCGAGAGCGTCGCGCTCGCCGGTCGGCTCGCCCGCTCCGGCCGCGATCACTCCGGTCAAGGTCGCCGTCGGCGGCCGCTTGCCTTCGATCAGCTGTGCCGTCCGCTCCGGCAGAAGCGAGCAGGCGGCGACCAATGGCAGCACCAGGCCGAAGAAAGCGATCTTGATCGACGTGTTCATGGAGGGATTGGCTGGCGTGCCGTTGATTCAAGGACGTGAACGATACGTATAGTGCCCTCAAAAAGGAACCCAAACCATCGGCCTACCCGGCCCCTCCGTCCCGGGGATCCGTCGCGGCGGCCCATACGGTACCGCTTCACGATTCCCCGCCGCCGATTGGAACCGCCAGGATCGGCGGCGCGCTGATCCGAAGGGTGACGAGGAGATCCGGCCAGACCTCCTGTTCGTCTTCGGGCGTCACCGACACGCGCACGAGGCCGGGCAAGCTTGCCGCATTCCGCCAGCGGTCGTGCCAAGCTGCGGCCGCGCCGGGTTCGTTCGCGCCGAAATAGCTTATGGAGATGGCCGACACTCCGGAGAGAAGTTCGATTTGCTCGCCGGCGTGCTCCCGGTCGAAGTCGGAATCGGGATTGAACGGATGCCAAGCCATGAGCAATACCCCGTCCGGGGTACCGTCGAGCCGCCCGATCGTGAATGTGTGCAGGCCTCCGCCAACCTCCACCGGGATGGGGGCGACGAAGCGGACGCGGTTCGGTCGTCCGTCGAAGGCGACCCGTACTTGCCCGAGCGTCGCTTCGGGCAGCACCAGCGGCAGCGCCTGGCCCAACTGGCGACGAATGGCATCTTGTACCGTCTGCACGTCGAGGACGTGCGAGCTGCGCCGGCCACTGGCCTCCCACGCGCGGACTCCGAAGCGCAGGCCGCCGCCTATGGCGAGGGTGAGGAGCGAGAGCAGCACCATCGCAACCAGCAGTTCGAGCAGCGTGAAGCCCCGCTGCCCGGTCGCGGTCGCGTCCATCCGACGTGCCGCAGCGGTCACCGCCTTCCCTCCGCGACGAGCTTCAGCGTCGTCAGTTCCAGCAACCCGCCTGCGGCCCCGCCCTCGTCCCAGCTGACGGTGACCGTCACCTCGTAGGGCCGGACGGCCGGCGCGGCGAGCGCCGCCCCGGAATGGTCATCAAAGGGGCGGACCGCCACGCGCCAGAGGAAGCCATCGCCGAATGTCCCCTCGGTGATCCCCGTGCGCAGTCCACCGTCGGTCCCGGCGGACGCAAGGGCCGATTCGGCCAGCAGAACGGCGATGATCTGGTCGCGGGTCCGGTCGGTCGTTCGCAGCCCTCCCGAGATCGCCTGGAACAACGGCGGAAGCAGAAGAGCCAGAATGGCGAAGGCGACGATCACCTCGACCAGCGTAAAGCCGGCCATTCTCGGATCGCGGTGCATGCGACTCCTCCACCGGGCGGCGGATCCGTGCGGTGGATCGTCGTCAGGCGATATCCACCGGCACTCGACGAAGCGTTTCGGGCTTCAACGCAGCAAAGCGCATCTTGTTGCCGGAAAGGTGGACGCGATGCGACTTCGGAGACGGCGGGCAACACGAAATATCGCGCGTAGTACGGTAATTCGTATAAGTCACGGAAATGTTCGCGACGTTGGTCGTTCGGCCGGGTTTGCGTGCTGCAAGTGGAATGAGCTCTATGGAAATGGCAATTTCCGTAATTTCCGGCGCGAGCTCATAATACTGTAAAATGATGCGCGATGTATTTGCACATAACATCACGGTCGGAGAACTCAATATGCTTGATGATGCAAAGAAAAATCAGGTTCCGCTGAAGGCCGGAACCAATCGCCGTCTTTTCATGGGAGGAGCGGCGCTTGGTATGGCATCGTTCAGCCTGGTGGCTTCCGGACGGTTCTCCGCCATGGCGCAGGAAGCCGGGCAGGACGTTCCGCAGGATGCTCCGCCACTGACCGACGAGCAGATTCTGAATTTTGCGCTCAACCTCGAATACCTGGAAGCGGAGTTTTATGAACGCGCGGTGTTCGGCCGCGGGCTTCCTCTCGAGGACGTGACGGGCCAGGGCTCTCTGGGGCCGGTGTCGGGCGGCCGCCAAGTCCCCTTCGAGACCGATGCAATCCGCAAGTATGGGCAGGCCATCGCCGAAGACGAGCGCAACCACGTCCGGTTCCTGCGGTCCGCATTGGGAAGCGCCGCGGTGGCGCGTCCCGCGCTCGACCTGGACCGTGCCTTCACGACGGTGGCCCGGGCCGCCGGCCTAGTCGGTCCCCAGGAAACCTTTGATCCCTATGCCAACGAGAACAATTTCCTGCTTGCCGCGTTCATCTTCGAGGACGTCGGCGTCACCGCCTACAAGGGGGCGGCACCTCTCATCACGAACAAGACCTTCCTGGAAGCCGCCGCCGGCATCCTCGCCGTGGAGGCCTATCACGCCGGCAATCTCAGGACCGTCTTGTTCGACCGCGGGCTCTTCGATCCGGTTGAAAAGATCTCCGACGCCCGGGATTCGCTCGACGGTCCGGAGGACCTCGACAAGCCGCTGCGCTTCCCCGACGGCAAGCCCGTCATCGCGCCGACCGACGAGAACGCCATCGCCTTCAGCCGCACGCCGGAGCAGGTCCTGAACATCGTGTATCTCGGCGGCGAGGCGGCGGATTTCGGGTTCTTCCCGAACCGCGTCAACGGGTCCTTCAATCTCTCGCCGGTCGCCGTGCTCCCCGAGTGAGGGGGGATACCGGCGATGGCGTGGGGCAGGACGGCCGGCACGATCCGGCGATCCTGTCCCGGTCCCGGTGGCGCTCCGTGGATCCGAAGGGAACGGAATGGACCGGACCACACGGCGGTTCGTGAACCGGCTGCGCGGCTCCGGGGCGATCCCGGGCCGACAGCGTGGGATCGCGCTCCTGAGCGTGCTGTGGGCGCTTGCCCTTCTATCGACGCTGGCTGGAGGGCTGGTCGCCGAGGCCCGCACGGATGCCCGCATCGCGCGGAATGCCGTCGAGGCCGCGCGGGCGCGGGCATTGGCCGAGGCCGGCGTCGCCCGTGCGATCCTCGCTCTGGCGACGTCAATACAGTCGGGGATGATCTCGCGGCCGGACGGATCGCCCGCGATCTATGCGTTCGCCGACGGTGAGGTCCAGGTGTCGGTGCGGGACGAAGGCGGCAAGATAGACCTCAATCTCGCACCGCGCGAGGCCCTGCAGGGGCTGTTCCTGTCTCTCGGCATCGACCGGGCGAGTAGCGAGTCGTTGACGGATGCCATTTTGGACTGGCGCGACGGCGACACGTTGCGCCGGCCCGCCGGTGCCGAGGACGAGGACTATCGGCGTGCCGGAGTGGCATCCGGTGCGAAGGACGCGTCCTTCATAGCGGTCGAGGAACTTGCCCGCGTTCTGGGAATGGCACCGGAAGTCTACGCGCGCCTGGAGCCGCTGGTGACGGTCCATTCCCGCATGATCCGGGTCAATCCGGATACTGCGCCGCCGGAGGTCCTGGCCGCGGTCGCGGGGACGGCGAGCGCCGGCCCCGCGACGGCTTCCTATACCATCAAGACGCTCTCGGTAACGGCCTTGGCCCATACCGACCAGGGGGGGCGTTACGGCATTGAGGCGATCGTCGACTTCACCGGGACGGCATCCGATCCGTTCCATGTCCATGCGTGGCGGCAGGTCTCGCCGGGTGCGACGGCGTCCCGCTGAACTCGGGCTTGGGTGGATTGTCATGGACGATGTGGTAGCGAATCGGCCGAGCCCCCGGCGGCGCATCGAACGGATCGCTGCTTGCGACGAAGAGCGGGCATCCTTCGAACGGGCTTTCGTGGATCGGCTGATCGCCTCCGGTTCGACGCTGGACCGAAACGACCTTGATCGCATCCGCCGAACCAAAGACGCTACCGAGCGGCTCGACGGCCTCGTTCTGAAACTCGGGCTGGTGTCCGAGGCCGAAGCCGTCGATGCGCTCTGCGCGGTTCTCGACCTGCCGAAGTCCGAGCTCGACGGCGATCCCGTCGAAGCCGTCGTCGAAGGCCGATTGCCGCTCAAATTCCTGAGAGAAGCCCGTGTCCTTCCGTTGCGCGGCCTCGGGGGCGACATCGCGCTGGCGATGGCCGATCCGCTCGACACCTTCGCGGTCGAGGCCGTGGAATACGTCCTGGGCGAGCCCGTGATCCCCTGCGTGGCGATGCCCTCGGCCCTGGACGCCACGCTGGAACGGCTGGGCGACCGTGGCCGGGCATCGATGAGCGACATCGTCGAGGACATCGGAACGGCCGAGAACGGGATGGATCTCGACGGCGCGGAGGATGTGGAGCGTCTGAAGGATCTCGCGAGCGAGGCTCCGGTCGTCCGTCTGGTCAACCTGCTGATCGGCCGCGCCGTCGAGGAGCGTGCTTCCGACATCCACATTGAATCCTTCGAAGGCACGCTGAGGGTCCGCTACCGCGTCGACGGCGTGCTTCGGCCCGTCGAGGCGCCGCCGAGCCGTTTGCGGGCGGCGATCATTTCGCGCATCAAGATCATGGCCCGGCTCGACATTGCCGAGCGGCGCCTGCCGCAGGACGGGCGGGTCAAGCTGTCGCTCAGGGGACGGGACGTGGACCTGCGCGTCGCGACGGCCCCCACGCTCCACGGAGAGAACGTGGTGCTGCGCATACTCGACCGCAGCGGTGTCGTTCTCGACCTGCCCCGGCTTGGGTTCGAGGGACGGGCGCTGGAGGAGTTCGCCGCCTCGATCGAGAGACCCCATGGCGTCATCCTGATCACCGGGCCGACCGGAAGCGGCAAGACGACGACGCTCTATGCCTCCCTTCTGAGGTTGAACGCGCCCGAGAAGAAGATCGTCACGGTCGAGGATCCGATCGAGTACCAGGTGGACGGCGTCAACCAGATCCAGGTGAAGCCGCAGATCGATCTGACCTTCGCGACCGTCCTGCGCTCCGTGCTGCGCCAGGATCCCGACATCATCATGATCGGCGAGATACGGGATCAGGAAACTGCCAAGATCGCCGTTCAAGCCGCCCTGACGGGGCATCTGGTCGTATCGACCCTGCACACCAATGGCGCGGCCGCTGCTATCGCGCGCCTGATCGACATGGAAGTGGAGGACTATCTTCTCGCGTCGACGCTGGCCGGGGTCCTGGCTCAGCGATTGGTCCGAACGCTCTGTCCGGCCTGCAAGCGTCCCCACGCGAGATTGCCCGAGACGGCGAGGCACCTCGGCGTGGAACGGTTCGCCGACGGCCCGCCGATCCTGCATCAGGCGGTCGGGTGCGAGCACTGCAACGGCACGGGTTACCGGGGCCGCCTCGCCATCCTGGAATTCCTTCCCGTATCCGAGAACGTGGCGCGGCTCATTCTCGATCGCGTCGACGCGAGACGGATCCACGATGCGGCGGTCACTGCCGGCATGCGCACGTTGTTCGAAGATGGCGTCCGCAAGGCGCTCGCCGGGCTCACCTCCCTGGAGGAAGTGCTCCGTGTCGCACGGGAGACGTGACGATGGCGCGCTACCGGTACAAGGCCGTCGGCAATGACGGCGAGATCGTCGAGGGCGAAATGGAGGCAGCCGACCGTGCCCTCGCCTCGGACCGGCTGCGTGGCGCGGGCCACTATCCGATCCGGGTCGAGGAGATCGCAGCGGGTAGCCGCGAGAGCCTGCTCCATCGCGATCTGTTCGGCGCCCGTCCGGTCAAGGCGCGCCAGATCGCAGTTATCACGCGGGAACTTGCGACGCTGCTGGGGGCCGGACTGCCGTTGGACAGGGCCTTCACGGTTCTGAGGGGCGTCAGCGAAACCGGGCAGGTCGAGAAGCTGCTGACCGGCATTCAGGAAAAGGTCCGCGGAGGCTCGTCCCTGGCCGATGCGATGGCGGCGCAGGGTTCCGTCTTTCCGCGCTACTACGTCAGCATGGTCAGAGCCGGAGAGGCCGGGGGAGCCCTGGAACTCACACTGGCCCGGTTGGCCGATCTGCTGGAGAAGGCCTACGCCCTGCGCGAGAGCGTCAAGTCGGCTCTCGTCTACCCCGCCATACTCCTCGTCTTCGCAGGACTTTCCGTCATTCTCCTGCTGACCCTGGTACTGCCGCAATTCGAGCCGCTGTTCGAGGATGCCGGCGAGGCGCTGCCCTGGGGAACACGTCTCTTCATGAGCCTCGGCGATGCGGTCGAGCGTTACGGGCTGGTGGCGTTGGCGGTCGCCGCGGCGGTGCCCATGGTCCTGAGGCGCCTGCTCGCGGATCCCGGCCGGCGCCTGCTCCGGGACCGCATGCTGCTCTCGGTTCCAATGCTCGGGAGCCTGATCGCTCTTGCCGAAACGGCACGGTTCACGCGCACCATGGGCACGTTGCTGAGCAATGGCGTTCCGATTCTGACGGCACTGTCGATCGTTCAGGAGACGGTTGCCAATCGATCCATTGCGGTGACGCTCGGGCGAGCGCAGGCGAGCCTGAAGTCGGGAGGGGGACTGGCGGCCCCGCTCGGGGCGGCCGGAACGATTCCGCCGCTGGCGGTTCATTTGATCAGGGTCGGTGAGGAAACCGGCGCTCTCGATACGATGCTGACGAAGATCGCAGACATCTACGACCAGGAAGTCGGGCGGAGCGTGCAGCGCCTGCTCGCCCTGCTCGTGCCGGCCCTGACCGTCATCCTCGGCTTGGTCGTCGCCGGCATCATCTCGTCGATCCTGGTGGCCATTCTGAGCGTTAACGAACTGGCGTTGTGAGATTTCGAAGGACGGAGAGGGATCAATGGGCCGTGACCTGCATGCGAGAAACGGCCGGGAGGCGCGGCGCGCCGGCGAGCGCGGTTTCACGCTCCTGGAACTGCTCGTCGTGCTGGCGATTCTCGGCATGCTCGCCGCTTTCGCGGCGCCCCAGGTCCTGAACTATCTCGGAGGCGCCAGAACCGATGCGGCGCGGATCCAGATTCAAAACCTTTCCTCCGTCCTCGATCTCTATCGCCTCGACGTCGGCCAATACCCGCCGCAGCAGGAGGGGCTGGAAGCCCTGGTCGATGCGCCGGACGGGGCCGATGGCTGGAGGGGGCCGTATCTGAAGCGGCGCGACGCCCTGGTCGATCCCTGGGGACGGCCCTACCAATACGCCAATCCCGGGCGCAGCGGCGCTTACGACATCTATAGCCTGGGCGCCGACAACGCGGAGGGCGGATCCGGTGAGGATGAGGACGTCACCAACTGGTGATGCCGGAGGAGCCGCGGGCTTCACCCTGATGGAACTGCTCGTCAGCCTGGCCGTCCTCGGTCTCGTGCTGGCGCTGGTTCCGGGCCTGCTGCCGGACTCCCGCAGCTCCGCCAATGTCGAGACCGTGGCGCGCGGCATCGAGGCGGGTCTGCGCCTGGCCCGCAGCGAGGCGATGTCCGACAACCGCCCCGTCGGGTTCGTCCTCGACATGGTGGCCCGATCCTATGGGATAGAGGGGGGCCCATGGCGGCCGGTACCGGACGGGATCGTCGTCGAAACGGTGACCGCACAGGCCGAAACTCTCGGGAAGGGAGCCATCGGCATTCGTTTCAATCCAAATGGAAGCTCGACCGGCGGCCGTATCACGGTGACCGATGGCGTCAGGCACCATCGCGTCTCCGTCGACTGGCTCACTGGGCGCATCTCCGCGGTCCCATGAGGATGATGAGCACGGGCGGCCGTCGCCGACGGACGCCTGCGCTCCTTGCTTACGGCCGCTCGGCGGAATCCGCGTCCTGTCGGGTGACCTTCCAGATCGCGCCGGTTCCCGCCATCTCCCGATACGGCGGCTCGTTCTGCTGTTCTTTAAGCGACATGTCGATCACGACCACACCGTAGTCGACGATGTAGAGCGCGTCGTCCGGACCGAACTCGACCTCGAACGGCCGGTCCAGGCCCTGCCCCTGAGCGTTCTGCGCCGATGCCGGGCCGGGTTGCGCGTTCCGGACGAACGGCATTGTCTCCCCGGTTTCGGGATCGACCCGAACGACACGGTAGCCGGCCGGGTTCTTGCCGCGAACCGGGTTGGTCGGCGGGGCGAGATCACCCCATTCGGCGACGAACAGGTCGCCCGCGAAGTCGCCCCAGACTTCCGGCGCCACGTCGATCATCGAGGGTGAGGAATTGAACGGGTGCAGAGAGACCACGAGAGAGGGATCGGGCGGAGTGAGCCCGCTTGCCTCATGATCGATGACGAAGCCCAAGGTTTTGCCTTGCGGCTCGCCGTCCACGAACACCATCGCCTGATACTGCTCCGGCGGCTCGAAGCGGGGATCGGTGAGAGGCTCGAGTGCGGCGGAGAAATCCGGTACGCCATACCATGTGCCCTCCTCGACCCTGTAGACGGGGTCGTATTCGTCCTGGACCGGACGGGAGCCGCGGATGTCGTAGCCGTTCTGCGCGGCGTACATGGCGCCCGTTTCCTCGTCCCAGGCAAGGCCGAGCAGGTTGCGGAAGCCCCATGCATACGGCCGGATCGTGCCCTCGGCGTCGGCCGGATCGAACACCAAGATCGAGCCGCCGCACTTGTTGGTGCCCTCGATTCTCTGGCCCGGTCGCGTTTCGGTCCCGAAGGGAACGTAGGCACCGGTGAGGACCGTGTCGTCCGGGTCGTTCCGGGTCATGAAGTTGGGCGACTGGAAGTTGCGTCCGGTGAGGACGATGTCCTGGCAAGGCGTCGTGTGCAGGTTGGGGCTCTTCATGATCCAGGGCGCGACCGACGGTCCAACCACGCCGGCATTACCGGCCGCGCCGACGCTGACATACATCATTCCGTCGGGGCCGACCCGGATGTCGTTGATCTGGTGCTCGGACTGGCTGTCGACGATGCCGCTGAAGACCTCCGTCACCTCGCCGTCGGGCGTTGCCCGGGAGACCGTACCGGTCAGATCCTCGGCGTCGCGAAGCGTAAAGTAGAATGCGCCGTCGTGCCAGGCGAGCCCGACCACGGCGGTCATTACGCCCTTGTCGGTCAGGTCGACGACCGGCGTCGCCCGACCCTGCTCCACGCGCAAGATGCGGATTGGCTCCTTCTGCTCGGGGTAGAGCGCGCCACCAGCCTCCACGACGTGCATCCGACCCTGATCGTCCCAGGCGAGCGATGTCGGGAAGTTCAGTCCGTCCACGACCTTTTCGATCCGGTAGCCGTCCGGCAACCGCAATATCGTCTCTCCGCTGCCTCCGGCACCGGTTGGCCCTGCTTGGCCCCGTCGTTGCGGCTCCTGTGCGGAGGCCGATCGCGGATTTCGCCCCTGGCCCATGCTGGGAGCCTGAGCGACGGCGCGGGGAACGAGGATCGCATCCGCCGCGTGGATTTCGCTGTCGGCCGCGTTGTCGCTTTCGACAGCCGTTGCGGTCTCCTGGCCCGACCCGAGGGCGAATCCCTGATCGGCATTGGCGACGGTGATCTGCCCGTCTTCCATGGTATCGGGAGTCGCGCGCAGGTCGCGTGCGTCGTGCGCTCCGCCGAGAGCGGGAGAATGCTTGGCGAAATCCGCCAGCCGCCTCCTGGCCCGATCCTGCATCGGCCGATCGAGCACATCTTGCGGCAGCGCCTCGAACGCCTCGCCGATCGGGGCGGACATGGTGAGGGGGCTTGCGCCCTTGCGTTGCTCGACCGGGCCGGCCGGCGCAATCGCCCTCGCGAGCATGCTGAACCGAGCGTCCGGCTCGATCGTCTCCGAGATGTCGGTTGCCCAAACCCCCATGGGGGTCAGGCCCAGCGATACTGTCGCAACGAATGGCATCAGACTTCGGCGTGATGAAGCGACTTTCATGGCATGTCCCCTTGTCGAAGCCGGCGATCGCCTCGCTTTGTGCAATGGTACGCATCCGCGACCCGCAGTCGCGGACGAACATCTGCGGCCGCTCATCTGCCAGCCCGTATCGAGAGGCGATCATGGCTTCGTACGGGGCAGTTCGCGTTGCTCTCCTCTCCGGTCGGTGGTCGGCTCATCCCTCAACGGGTCGGTGTCGAAAAGATTTCGGCCTCGGTGAGCAAGGCGGCCCGCGCAGTGTGAACGGCGCCTCGCGACCTGCGGCACCCAGCTGATCCGGCGGCATTTCAGTGCGTCACCGGGGTGTTCCCGGGCAACTTGCGGGGCGCGGTGCTGTTGATAGGCGAATCGGCGGTCGGGGAAGGCCGGGAGACGACGCCGGGAGACGACAATGACGGGCATCTCACGGGCTTTGGCGGTGGCAACGGACCTCGGGCACCGCTTTCTCACCTGGTGGTTGGACGAGCTCACGGCTCTGATACCCGGCTTCTTGAAGTTCCGGCAATCGGGCAACGGCAGCACCCTCTTCGTCGATCTGGAGCGTGGAGAGGTCGTCATCAGGTCCCCCGGAGACGGCGGGGTTCCGACGGAACTCGGGCGCTTTCCCCTCGACGCTGTCCCAGAGGCGGCAAAAGGACTGAACGACGCGTTGAAGCGGCTGACGTCGTCGTCCCGGGCGGTCGCAATGAGATTGCCGCGGCGCGAGGTGCTCCGGCGCACGATCAACCTGCCTTTCGCCGCAAGGAAGAATCTCCGGGACGTCCTCGCCTTCGAGGTGGAGCGCATCATGCCGTTCGCGGCCGATGATCTCTATTTCGACTTTCGGGTCCTGGAATGCGATGCAACAAGCCGGACGCTCAGGGTCGACATCGCCGCGGCCGAACGGCGGCGGATCGATGCCGCCCGCGGCCTCGCTGAGAGTTGGGGGCTCGAGGTCGCCCGCATCGGGCTGAATACGGAAACGGTCGAAGAGCCGATTCTGTTCGATCTGCTCAATGGTGCACGTCCGGCGGGGCGACCGCGCGGACCGAGCAGAACCACGGTACTCCTGTCCCTTCTGGCTACGGTGCTCGCCGGGGCCTCGCTATACCTGCCTTTGAGCGACAAGCGGGCCGCCGCCGATGCCCTGTCCGGTCGCGTGGAAGAAAGCCGTGCCCGAGCGGATGCGGCCGAGGCGTTGCGCAGCCGAGTGGAGCACATCGTCGCGGCTGGATCGTTCGTGGTCGACCGCAAGCTGGCGACACCGTCGGCAACCGAAATCCTGCACGAGGTGACCCGTATCCTGCCCGACGAGGTCTGGCTGTCCCAACTCGGCATCGAAGGGGGGGAGATCAGGATGTCCGGGTACTCGCCGGCGGCATCGGGCTTGCTGGAACCGATCGAACATTCCGACCTGTTCGGGAGTGCGCGGTTCCGCTCCCCCGTGACCCGCGACGCGCAGTCCGGCCTGGAACGGTTCGAGATCGTCGCCGAGATCGTCGAAAGATCTTCTCCACCATGAACATGTCTCCCTTCTATAGCCGCGCGCTAGCCGTAGCGTTGCTACTGGCATTACTGGCGGCGGTGCCGGTCTTCATCGTCGCTCCCCTGATCGACACGTTCGACCGATATGACGAGCGGATCGAACTGGCGCGAGGATTGCTGGAGCGTTACGAAGCGATTGCGGCGGAGAGCGATGCCCTGCAGGAGCGTTTGAACAAGCTCCGCCTCGGTGGAGCCAGTGCCGACACGTACCTGACGGGATCAAGCGAGGCCCTCGTCGCCGCGAACCTTCAGGAACGCGTCCAGGGGCTCTGCGACCAGAAGAATTGTGCACTTCGAAGCACCCAGGCGCTTCCCGTCCGCAGCGAGGAAGGCTTCCGCCGTGTCGGCCTGAGACTCGTCCTCATGGCCGACACCGCCGGCTTGCTGCGCATGGTCCATGGACTGGAATCGTCGACCCCTCATCTGTTCGTCGACACGCTCGAAGTCCGGGGCACGGCCGACGATCTCGGGGGGGACGAGGACGACCGTCTGGGCCTCGAAATCCGGTTCGACGTATACGGCTTCATGCAGGGAGAGGAAGCGTGACCTGGCCCGCTCGTCTGCTCGTGGCTCTCAACGCCATTCTCGCCGTCGTGCTGTCGAGCCAACTGCGCGACCAGCGCGACGATCCGGTCCTGCCGGCCGGAGGCATGCATCGGGCGGCGGTCGCCATCGAAGATGTGTCCGAGTTCTCGCTCCCTGCGGACAGCGCGTTCGCCGAGATCGTGCAACGTCCGGTTTTCAGCCGCAACCGTCGCCCTCCGGAGTTGTCGCGTCCGAAGGAAGGTGGGGGGCCGCAGTCGAGCGAACTTCCGGATCTGCTCCTGGTCGGAGTGATCATCAGTTCCGATCGGCGGGTAGCGCTCTTCGACGATGACTCTTCCGAACTCCTTCGTCTGGCCGAAGGGGAGACCCTCGACGGGTGGACTCTGGAAACGATCCAGCCCGACGCGGTCGTCTTCCGTCACGGAACGGCTTCTCAGGCGATGGAGCTCAAGGCGCTTACGAGAGACATCGTGGCGGAATGAGGCGGCGGCGACCTGAGACGGGTGGCGGCCGGAAGGCGGACCACCGCAGAGAATGAATTCTTGCAGCGGTGCTTCGATTCTCCAGAACGCGTCGCGCCGTGCAGTCTCCTTTTGGCTGCCGCGAGAGGGCCGCCGGGGCGAACCCGACGGCCCCCCCGACGGCCCCGTGGTGACTATTGCTCCGCCGTGTCCATGATGGTCTCGCCGGGATTTCCGGCAAAGCCGCGGTTCACTTCGAAGGTGAAGGCCTGGGTGATTTCCGGCGGATCGCCCGCCATCACCGCCTTCATGGCGTCTGCGTAGGCTTGGCGGGCCTCCTCGATGGACTTCTCGCCCTTGACGATGTCATTGGCGAGATTGACGGCTAGGAAGTTGGCCGCCTCCTTGTCGCACCGTGCGGCCAGGGTACCCTTGGTCCGCTCCGCGATGACGCTGCCGTCGTACTCAGCGAGATCGTCGAACATGTCGGCCGGCACGTCGTACGGGATCACCTGTTCCAGCACGTCCTTGTGCGGCATCGGGAAATCGTGGTCGATCTCCTCGCCATAGACGATGGTCCGTGCCCAGGGCGCATTGTCCTCCCAGACCAGCATCTTTGGGGTGACACCCTGCGGCTGGCCGTACTTTTCCATCATGGCCTGGGCGGCCTTCTTGGAGACATCCGGCCAGTCCTGGATGACCTGATCGGCCGATTGTGCCTGCGCCTGGCCGGCCGGGGGACTCTGCTGGCTCGTCTGCCCCTGTGCGGAAGCCGGCATCGCGATGGCGAGGGCCAGAAGGCTGGCGCCCAAAAGAGAGCCGGCCGTGCCGAAATGCGGAAAACGGGACGTGGTCTTCATGTGTCGTCTCCTTATGGGAGGTGGTGGCGGTTGGGAAAACTTGCCAAGTGATACGTTCGAGGTTCCCCAACATCGCCGGAACCAGCCCGTGATCGCTTGGCCGGCGATCGGGCCGGATCGGGTCGGGCGCGTCGCTGCGCGCCGCTGACGAGGGAGATGAGGGCAGCGCACCGGAGATCGCGTTCGGCCCGGGGCCCGGACTTGCGCGCCATCTCCCGCACCACGCCGAGGCCCATTGCCATCGGCGTGAATCGGCGCCGCCTTTCCTGCGGCTTCGGAATTTCGCCGGCCGCAACGCTTTCCAGCGCCTGGGTCAGGCCCTTCCCGTCGCCGGCCCACGGGCCACGATAGACGATCACACCGCCACGGTCGGCCAGACAGACGGCATTCGGCTTCTCGTCGCGTGACCGGTGCACCGTGCCCCGGGAATCGTCGACCGCGATCGGCCAGGGTAGCCGGTCACGCCGCTTCAGCGCCCAGGCACGCTCCATTTTCTTTTCGAAGCTCCGCGGTCGGTCCCGGCGCCTGCCGGGATGCGCCTCGCGGACGTGCGGCATGACGAACGCGATCTCGGAGCCGAATTTCTCATGGAGGTCCTTGAGAACGGGCTTGGAGCTGACGGTCATCGGGCAGGTGAGCGAACCGGTGACCAGCAGCAGCGGCCGGTGGCCGACATGGTCGGCGCTACGGATCCGGCCGCCGTCCGTCGAAGGAGGGTCGAAGGCCGGCAGGTGCAGGCCTGGCCCAGATGCGTCTTTCCCGAAGCTCACGTCCTCCGACAGAACCGTCGAGGTGACGTGTTCGTACACGTAGCCGCTGGTGGACATAAGCGTCTCCGCTTCGGTTCTATGCGGCCGCCGGCCGCATGCGGGCCTGCACGTCAGACACTGCTCGCCGCCCGTCCCCGGCACCTGCCGGATGGCATCGGCGACCACGTCGAAAAGTCCTCGGGCGTGGAGAACTTGCCCGACTGGTCGATCCCGAAGGCCATTCGATCCCCTACGGTCGGCAGGATCAGCGATGCACCCGAGCGTTGTGCTGGACCAGCCTGAGCCGATCGGAATGGACCTCCTCGATGCCGGCGGTCAGCGCGCCGCCGACCCAGCCCAGCACGGCTCCGAAGATCAAGTGCAGGATCAGCGTCATGATCGGCACTCCGATGCCCAGATCCATGCCGAACGACTCCAGGCCTGCCATCGGCATCAGGGCGATCATCATGACGAGCCAACCGATGATCCCCAGGACCATGCCGGATACGGTCGGCCCGCCGGGCAGGGCGCGCTCCAGCAGGGCATAGGCGATGCCGTAGAAGACCGTGCCGACGATGAAATGCACGATCCAGCCGGCGGCCCGGCCGACGTCGAGCATCCCGCTCAACATGCCAATGACGTCCAGCTGCGGCATCATGCCCGTCCAGCCTTTCATGAGCATGATGGCCGAGAGCTCCAGCGTCGCCACGAATCCGGCGATCACTCCTTTCCCGACGTGTCCCAATTCTGGCTCCCGTTCGGCTGGGGACGAACCGCTCATGAAATCCTGCGCGGGACGTTACATTCTTCAACAGATGTTCTAAAATTGGTTCCCTTGAAAAATGCGTGGAGACCCGAATGGCCCGACCAAGGGAGTTCCAGGAGGACGAGATAGTGAAAACGGTCTTCCGGGCGTTCTGGCGGCGCGGCTATGCCGCGACATCGATGCGGGACCTCGAGGCGGAAACCGGGGTCGGGACCGCCAGTCTCTATAATGCCTTCGGGGACAAGCGCGCACTCTTCCGCACGGCCTTGGAAGCGTACATGGATGCTCATATCCGTAGCCGGATGCGTCGGCTGGAGCGGATGGCACCGGTGGCTCGGATCGACGCATTCGTCCATGAGGTGGTTTCGGCATTGGCCGACGACAGCGAGCCCGCCGGCTGCCTGGTCATCAACTCGGTCATGGAATCCGCAGCCGGAGACCGGGGTATGCGCGATTACGTGGCGGGCTGTATCGGTGAGGTGGAGGAATTCATCCGCGTCGCTCTGGAGGACGCTGCCGCGCAAGGTGCGATTTCCCCGGACCTGCCGGTTCGCGACGTCGCCTGCGGCTTCATGACCATGCTGCTCGGCCTGCATGTGGCGGCCAAGCTGCGGCCAGGGCTTTGCGCATTGGAGAGCGCGGCCCGGCCGATGCTGTCCGTCTTGCGGCATAGGACATTTCCGGCGGGTCGGGCCAAGTCCTGACCGGGTGCAGCGCAGGCAGGTTCCTCCGAGACGATCCCGACCGATGGGGCCGGTTCGTCCACTACCAGAGGCCGCGGGGGGCTCCTGCGGCCGACGTCCAATGGCTGCTGCGCCTTCTGCTCGTGTGGCGACAAGCTTTCGCCGTTCGAGATGCCCGAGAGCCGGCAGCGCGTATCGGGGCGCCTGAACGCGCTGACGGCGTCAAGCGCCTCCCGGCGAACTTTCAACGCCGACTACCAGACATTGCCGACGGGCCGGTCCGGCGGATTTCACTCATGAACACGGGCGGCCGGGAACGGATCCAGCCGCTTCTATTGTTCCGCCGTTCCTTCCTGCAACCCCGCAGCCCAGTTCGCGATCGCCGCCGCCGAGCGTCCGGGGGCTTCGAAGATGGCCGCATGCGAGCCGCCGGGAACGATGGCCAAGGTCGAGTTCGCGATCGCCTCCTGCATGTCGCGCGACACCTGCAAGGCGTAAAGCGAATCCTCCAATCCGACCAGGACCAACGTGGGCACGTCGATCTCGCCCAGAAGGCCCGTGAAGTCGGGCCGCTCGGCCAGGGCCTGGGCACCGCCGATCGCGCCATCCTTGCTCGCACTTTGCATGACCTCGCGAAGGTAGTCGGCCACGGCCGGTTCGTTCAGACGCGTCTCGCCGGTCAGCATGTCGGGAATGAGCGCGGGGATGACGGCGTCCAGCCCTTGATCGCGCAGCACCTCGGCCGTGCCGCGCCACAGGCCGGCTTCCGGCGGGGGCGCGGCGGCGGCCGTGGTGTCGATCAGGATCATGCCGTCGAAGCGCTCCGGCGCCTGCTCGTACATGGAGAACACGATCGGACCGCCCATCGACATGCCGCCGATGATGGCGCTCTCGATACCGAGCCGGTCGAGCACTGCCAGCGCATCGTTCGCATAGGTCTTGATGGAGCCCGGCACTTCCGGCGCCTCGCTCTTGCCGTACCCGCGATGGTCGAGTGTGATGACCGTGTAGTCGTCCTGGAGCGCATCGCGCACACGCGCGAACAGCGCGCCCGACAACGGATAGCCGTGCAGGAGCAGCATTGCGGGGCCGTCGCCCGCCGCCTCATAGAAAATGCGCGCCCCGTTCACTTCGGCGTATTCGCCCACGCGCTCGGATGGTGCCTGCAGGCTGTCCACGCTCGGCGCATCGAGTTCCTCGGTGACAAGCGCGCTGGTGCCGGCATCCTGGGCGGCCGCAGGCGCCGTGAACGCCAAGAGAGCCGCCGCTGCGGCTGCCGGAGCGCGGAAATGAGAGATTGATCGAGACATGAAGAGGCTCCGCCGTTGTGCCGTGAACCCAACCGGCGCGCCCTATGTTGGTTCCCGCCGGGGTTTCCGGAGTCGCACGTCCGTCGAGCGTTGGCAGGGGGTATCGGGCGACGATCGGTTCGACGATCCCGCAGGGGCGGTACAGTGCCTGCTATGCCGCATATCGGCTGGAAGGTATCTCCGCCGAAATCTGTCCGCGCGTGGTCGGTGCGACGCCGACGCGCGACTTGCGCCACGTCCAGGGACGTGACCTTGGGAGCTGAGCTACTCGGGACCCGCAACGACGATGTCGCGGTCTTCCGAGTTTGGCTCGGAACGTACCAATTTTTTCAGAATAGATTCGATGTTTTCCTTAATTGCTTCTTCCGTAGCTGCTTGCGTTCTCTCGGCGGCGGATAAATATCTAAATGGTTGTTTACTGGACGTAATAATTGTTTCGTTTATTATTTCAGCTCCAGTGTCAGATTCAATCAATCGGTAGTTCATTTCAATGAAAACAGTTATGTCTAATCCAAGAATCAACTCATCGAGTTTCTGTTGGACGTCTTCAACTGTAGCAAAGAGGCGATAACTCGGCTCTCCATAGACAAACAATCCTCTCACCGCCAACGAATTCGTCAGCGCTTCTTTCAGGATTCTCGGAGAAATTTCAGACCCCCAGGGTGGAGCCAAAGCTCGCACCTCGACCGGTTCGACTGAGATCGCTCCTCTATAGCTGGCGGGCTCGCCCGGGATCGTCGGCGCTTGCGCAACCATGAGCGGCATACGAGCTTGTTCCGCACTACAGCCGGTCAGAAGGAACACCAAGAAAGCAAGCGAAGTCCTGCACATGGAATGGCTCCTGAGACGCTTAAATCGTCAACAGCCGGCGGGCACCTCCGGCATGCAGATTTTCCTGGCCGCCGACCGAGATGGGTCGTGTCCCGAGAAAAGCGGTATGGTCTGAGACGTGTTCTGCACCCCCCCCGGGGCCGGACGCCTGGCCGGTCGGCCACCGCGCCCTCATACAGTCATCATCGACAGCCAGACGGTTCGAACCAGCGAAGCTGGCGGCGTCCGTGGCTGCGATAGCGGCAAACGCATGAGCGGCCGCAAGCGCCATCCGGCCGTCGACACCCAAGGTCTGTTCCTGCATACAGCTCAAAGGGTTGTATGCATGGGTCTCTTGCTGCAGGCCGACACGGAACCATGTGTCCCAGGTGCTCAAACCATGTGACGCATTACACACGCGGGCGGCCAAAAATGTGCCATGTGGCGGGGCGCGCCGCGCTAAGTCGCTGGAATGTCAGGAAAAATGGTGCCCAGGGACGGAGTCGAACCGCCGACACGGGGATTTTCAGTCCCCTGCTCTACCAACTGAGCTACCTGGGCATCTCGGGCGTGCTGCACCGCTGGGGCGATGCGTCCCGGTTGGGAGGCCGCTTATAGC
>NZ_DASYHS010000028.1:0-9064 GCF_035998295.1 Arenibaculum sp.
GACCCTCGCCGTCGGGGTGCGCGAATTCGGATTCGACCGCCAGAACCGCCCCTACTCGATTCGCGCCCGAACCGCCACCAAGCGGGAAGGGGCTCCGGACCAGATCTTCCTGACCGACCCCGAGGGCGAGATCACGAACGAGGACGGCGCCTGGCTCACCGTGACCGCGCGGAGCGGCCGCTGGGACGAGACGAGGGAGCTGCTGTTCCTGTCCGGCGACGTCCGATTCCACCACGGTTCGGGCCTCGAATTCGCGACCGAGGCGGCCACGGTGGACCCGGGCGAGAGTGCCGCCTGGGGCGACCGCTTCGTGACCGGGCAGGGGCCTTCGGGCGAGCTGCGGGCCCCCGCCTTCCGCGTGCTTCCGGGCGGCCGGACGGTCGTTTTCCCCGGTCCGTCCCGTCTTCTGCTGCCGCCGTCCGCAACGCCTGCCGACCACGGCGGAAATACCGTGTCCGTAGCGGAACCGCCGGAGACATAACTCTTCATTAACTAAAATCGGGCTTTCCTTCTGGAGGCACGCGGCTCTGGTTCGCTTCACCCGCCCCGCCCCTCTGGAAAAGGAACCCACCGGTGATGTTCAGGGCTTTGACTTCGGCCGCAGTCGTTTCCCTGGCGCTGATGGCGCCCGCCCAGCCGATGGCTCAGCCGACCGCCGCCGCTACGGTCTCCGCCCCGGCCCCGGCCTCCCTGCCGGCTGCGCTGCAGGCCGACGAGGGCCTGGAGTTGCTGCGCGACGTCCTGGCGCGCGTCCGGGAGAACTACGTGGAGCCCATCTCCGAGCGCCAGCTCGTCGAGGCGGCCCTGACCGGCATGATCTCCGCGCTCGACCCGCATTCGACCTTCCTCGACTCCGACCGCTTTCGCGACATGCGGATGAAGACGAACGGCGAGTTCGGTGGCCTCGGCGTCCAGATCCGCGTCGATGGCGGGATCGTCAAGGTGCTCTCGACGGTGGACGGGGCGCCGGCGGGCCGCGCCGGCATCCGCGCCGGCGACGTGTTCACCGGTCTGGACGGCGTGCCGCTGGCCGGCCGCGAGAGCGCCGACGTGATCAAGCGCCTGCGCGGCAACCCCGGCTCGAAGATCCTGGTCACCGTCAGCCGCGACGGCGGCGCGCCCTTCGACGTGACGCTGACCCGCGAGACGATCCGCACCGAGCCCGTGAGCGCGCGCGCCATCGGCAGCATCGGCTATGTCCGCGTGAAGAACTTCGACCGCCGGACCGGGCCGGACCTGGCCGCGGCGATGGAGAGGCTGCGCGCCGACATCGGCTCGTCCCTGGCCGGGTTCGTGCTCGACCTCAGGAACAATCCCGGCGGGCTGGTCACGCAGGCGGTCGAAGTCGCCGACGCGTTCCTGGAGTCGGGCAACATCGTCTCCACCCGCGGCCGCGGCGGGGTCGAGATCCGGCGCTACGACGCGCGTCCCGGGGACCTCGCCGGCGGCCTGCCGGTGATCGTGCTGGTCAACGGCGGTTCCGCCTCCGCCTCGGAGATCGTGGCCGGCGCGCTGCAGGACCATGGGCGTGCGGTCCTGCTCGGCGAGCAGACCTTCGGCAAGGGCTCGGTCCAGACCATCATCCCGCTCGGCAGCGGCGTCGGCATGAAGATGACGACCGCGCGCTACTACACGCCCTCCGGCCGGTCGATCCAGGCGGTCGGCATCGTCCCCGACATCGGCGTCCGCCAGGGCAGGATCGAGCTGGTGGCCGACGCGCCGCGGCGGCGCGAGGCCGACCTGCCGGGCGCGCTCGGCAACGACGCGCCGCCGGCCGAGCGCCGGCCCCTGCTGGAGCTTGCCGCCGAGACCGTGGCGGGCGGCGAGGGCGGCTCCGACTTCCAGCTCGAGCGCGCCGTCGACCTGCTCGTCGGCTCCACCTTGTTCAAGACGCCCGCCGACCAGCGCATGGCGGTCCAGACGGTCCTTCCCGCGCGTCTGGCCGGGGCCGCCGGCGCCGGTTCCTGAGCCGCCGGCTCAGGCCATCCCCATCCACCGCTCGGCCCCGCGCTCCGCGCGGAGCGTACGGTCGAGGAAGGCGAAGAGGTCCCGGTCCGACCGGGCCTTGACGCCTTCGTCGCGCAGGATGTGGTAGCCCCGCGGGCTGACCCTCATGCCCAGCACCAGCGCCCGCGTCAGCGGGCCGCGCATCTCCATGCCGCTGCGCGCGTCGCGGACCCGCCCCTCCGGATCGACCTTGAGCGCGCAGGGGCCGAGCCCGATCCCGACCTTCCGCCGCTCCCGGTCGGCGCCGTCCCACTGGTGCCAGGCGCCCTCGTAGATGCGCAGCATCACCGGCGAGCCGCCTTCCTCCAGCTCGCGGGCCGCCTCGCGAGCGCGCGGGACCGGCACGTTGGCGTCCAGCTCGCCCAGCAGCATCGCGACCGGCGCGCCGGTCGTCCTCGGCTCGTCGAAGCTGACGACGCAGGGGCCGTAGAACGAGACATGGGCGGCGAAGCGCAGCCCCTCGTCGCCGAACACCTCGCAGATCTGCCGGTAGGCCGCCAGCTTCGCGATCATGCCTCCATAGGAGAAGCCCACGACGGCGATCCGCTCCGGATCGACCGCGGGGTGGCGCGCCAGCGCGCGGAGCGCGCCGAAGCAGTCCGCCAGCAGCATGCTCTCGGTGACGCGCAGCGCGCGCAGGGTGTGGTTCTCCGGCGCCTTGCGGGCGGCGAACCCGTCGACCACCAGCGCCACGTAGCCGCGGCGCGCCAGTTCCGAGGCGTAGGCCAGCTCGCGCTCCGCGATGACGCCGCCCAGCCCGTGCATCAGCACGACCGCCGGCAGGCTCCGGTCGGCGGCGCAGGGCTCGGGCAGCGCGAGCACGGCTTCGACCTGGACCGGCGCGACGCGCCCGCGCCGCGAGGCCATGTCGCGCATCACGAACGGGCTGAGGGAGGGGAAGCGTATCGTCGATATCGAGATCATGGGACCCTTCGCGTTGATCCCGCGACCGGCCCGGGGCGCGGCGCGGCGGCACGTTCTCTGCTACTTGGCTAAACGCATCCGCGGGCGATTCGTCACGGTCGCAGGTTGCAGGGACCTTGGACGCCCTCCCAACCGTTGTCGGAGATGTCCGGGGCCGCCCCGCCCCCTCCACCGTTTCCGGATCAGGTATCTTGTCCACTTCGGCAGACGTGTCGCCCCACTACACCCACGGCGAGATCCTGGCCGTCCTCGCCGGCGTCATGCTCGCGATGATGCTGGCCGCCCTCGACCAGACCATCGTCGCCACCGCGCTGCCGACCATCGCGGGGGAGCTCGGCGGTCTCGACGAGCTGTCCTGGATCGTGACCGCGTACCTGCTGACGACGGCCGCGACGACGCCGCTCTATGGCAAGTTGAGCGACCTGTACGGGCGCGGGCCGGTGATCCGGACCGCCATCGTGCTCTTCGTCATCGGCTCGCTGCTGTGCGGCTTGTCGCGCACCGTCGGCGAGCTGGTCTTCTTCCGGGCCATCCAGGGCCTGGGCGCGGGCGGCCTCATGACGCTCGCCTTCACGGTGATCGCCGACGTGGTGGCGCCGCGCGAGCGCGGCCGCTACCAGGCCTACATCAGCAGCGTGTTCGTGCTCGCGAGCGTCGCCGGGCCGGTGCTCGGCGGCTTCCTGACCGAGCACGCGAGCTGGCGGTGGATCTTCTACGTCAACCTGCCGATCGGCATCGCCGCCTATGTGATGACCGGCCGCCCCCTCGACCGGCTGCCGCCGCCGACGCGCAACCCGCGCATCGACGTCCCCGGCGCCGTCCTGGTCGCTGGCTCCGTCACCTGCCTGCTGCTCGCGCTGCTCTCGGGCGGGACCGAGGCGCCCTGGCTGTCGTGGCGCATCCTCGGGTTGCTCGCGGCGGGCCTGGCGCTCGGGGCCGCGTTCGCGATCCGGGAGCTGCGCGCGCCCGAGCCGATCATCCCGCCGCGCCTGTTCCGCGGGCCCGTGTTCACGACCGCCTGCGCCGCCGCGACGATCGCGACCATGGTGATGCTGGGCGGCGTCACGCTGCTGCCGCTGTACCTCCAGGCCGTGGTCGGGGTCAGCGTCAGCCAGTCCGGGATCTACCTGCTGCCGCTGATGGTGGGCATCATCGCCAGCGCGGTCCTGGTCGGCCGCGTGGTCGCGGCCACCGGGCGCTACCGCCTCTTCCCCGGCCTGGGCCTCGGCATCGCCGGGACCGCCTTCCTCCTCTGGGCGATCGCGGGATGGGACGAGCCGGGCGGGCCCCTCGTCGTCTTCCTGCTGGTGGTCGGCCTCGGCCTGGGCATGGTGATGCCGGTCCTGACCCTGTCGGTGCAGAACGCGGTCGAGCGCGGCGACCTCGGCGCCGCCACGTCGTCGCTGGCCTTCTTCCGCACGATCGGCGGCGCCTTCGGCGTCGCGCTGCTGGGCGCCGTCCTGACCAACGACGTCGAGCGCCGGCTGGTGGGCAGGGTCGCGGCGTCCCAGGTCGACGCCCTGCTCGACCAGGGCATCCTGTCGGGAGAGCCGTCCCGCATCCTCGCCATGAGCCGGCCGGTCCGGGCGATGGTGATGGACGCCTTCTCGGCCTCCTACGACCTCGTCTTCGCGACCGCCGGCTTGCTGTGCCTGCTCGGCCTGCTGATCGCCGCCTTCCTGCGCGAGCTGCCGCTCGCCCGCCGGCCCGGCGGGCAGGCGAGGGGCGCGGGCTGACCCCTGACCCCTGACCCCTGACCCCGGGGCCGGCCTCAGCGCCGGCCGCCCTCGTCGCCTCCCCCGGTACGGCCGGAGGCCTGCTCCGCCGTCCGCGTCAGCAGCTCGGTGACCCGCTGGGTGAACTCCATCACCTGCTCCGTCTGCGCGCGGGCGAGGCGGGTCTGCACTTCCAGCAGCTCCGCCGGTCCCCGTGCGCCGGCGAAGTCGCGCCACGCCGTGAACGTGGTCTGCGCCATCTGCTGGGCGAAGGTCGTCGCCTCGGCAAGCACGGACTGGTAGCCCGAGAAGGCGATCGCCGCGATCTCGGCGGCGTTCTGCGTCCCTCTCGGGCCGCCGGCCTGGCCACCCGCCTGGGCCCGGGCGGCCTCGCCGGCGCGCCGGCGCGCCTCCTCGATCGCCGCCGTCGCGGCCGCTGTCGCCTTGCTGGCCCATTCCGCCGCGCTCGCGGCCGGATCGGCCTGCGGTTCGGCCTTGGCCTCCTTGGCGGGTTCCTCGTCTCCCGCCGCGGCGGCCGGCTCGCGCTCCTGTGCCTTGTCCTGCTGCTGCGTGGCCTTGGAACCCTGGTCCTGCCGGCCGCCTCCGGTCTTGCGTCCTCCGTCCCGCGTCGCCATGACGTATCCTCCGTCCGTGTCGCCTTCCGCCGGCGGTTGCCGGCTATGCCCTTTGCAACAGCCCTTCTACGGGCTACGTTGCGGCCCGGCGGTTCCGGGCGGAACCATCAGAGGTAACGCCCGTTATGGAGGCGCCCGAAGCCACGACCTTTTTCGCCGGGGCAGACTCTTGCCCGATCCCTCCAGGAGAACAGGATGGACACTCTTTCGGTCCGCGCCGCGTATCGTCGGTACGCCAAGATCTACGACGTCGTCTTCGGCGGTGTGTTTGCATTCGGGCGGCGGGCTGCCATCGAGAGGATGAATCGGCGGGGCGGGCTGCGCATCCTGGAGGTTGGGGTCGGCACCGGGCTGTCCCTGCCGTTCCACCGCTCGGACAACCGGGTGGTCGGGATCGACCTCTCGCGTGAGATGCTGGACGTCGCGCGCAAGCGCGTCGACCGCATGGGGCTGACGAACGTCGACGGGCTGTTCGAGATGGACGCCGAGCGGCTGGCCTTCGCCGACGACAGCTTCGACGTCGTGGTCGCGATGTTCGTGATGACGGTGGTCCCCGACGTCGCCCAGGCGATGCGGGAGCTGGAGCGGGTGTGCCGTCCCGGCGGCGAGGTGTACATCGTCAACCATTTCGCCTCCGCCCGTCCGGGAATGCGCCGCACGGTCGAGCGCGGCATGGCCCGCTTCTCGCGCAAGCTCGGCTGGCGGCCCGACTTCTCGATGCAGACCCTGTTCGAGGAATCGCCGCTCGAGGTCCAGGAGGTGCGCACCCTGCCGCCGCTCGGCCTGTTCAGCCTGATCCAGTGCCGCAACGAGGCCGCGGCTCGCCTGTCCGCGGAAGGCGGACGCGGCGTCGCATAAGAGGGAGAGGGAGCGTGTTCGAAGGCTTCACCCTCGAGACCGTGGAGCTTCCCGACGCGACGCTGCGCGTGCGGCACGGCGGGTCCGGCCCGCCGGTCCTGCTGCTGCACGGCCATCCCCGCACGCACGCGACCTGGTGGCGGGTGGCGCCGCTGCTGGCGTCCTCCCACACCGTCGTCTGCCCGGACCTGCGCGGCTTCGGGCGCTCGTCCAAGCCGCAGGACACGCCCGACCACGCCGGTTCGTCGAAGCGCGCCAAGGCGGCCGACTGCGTCGCCCTGATGCGCCGTCTCGGCTTCGAGCGGTTCGCGATCGTCGGCCACGACCGCGGCTCCTACGTTGCCTTCCGCGCCGCGATGGACCATCCCGGGTCGATCACGCGCCTCGCCGTCCTGGACGGGGTGCCGATCGTTGAGGCGCTGGAGCGCTGCGACGCCCGCT
This sequence comes from Arenibaculum sp., assembly GCF_035998295.1. NCBI lineage: Bacteria > Pseudomonadati > Pseudomonadota > Alphaproteobacteria > Rhodospirillales > Azospirillaceae > Arenibaculum > Arenibaculum sp. The sequence goes on from NZ_DASYHS010000028.1 coordinate 6,581, forward strand.
TCGCCCGGCTCTGGTGGCACTGGTTCTTCTTCGGCCAGCCGGACAAGCCGGAACGCGCCATCCTCGCCGATCCGGACGCCTGGTACGGCGGCTCGCCCGAGGCGATGGGGGCCGAGGCCTACGAGGACTTCAGGGCCGCGATCCACGACCCGGCGACGGTCCACGCCATGATGGAGGACTACCGCGCCGGCCTCGGCATCGACCGGGCGCACGACGAGGCCGACCGGCGGGCGGGCAGGACGGTCGCGTGCCCGACGCTGGTCCTGTGGTCGTTGCGCGACGACCTCGAGACGCTCTACGGCGACGTCCTCTCGGTGTGGCGCCCCTGGGCGCCACACCTGCGCGGGCGCGGCCTCGACTGCGGCCACCACATGGCCGAGGAGCTGCCCGGCGACCTCGCCCGCGAACTGCTGGCCTTCCTCGGCTGAGCGGGCGCGAGCCTACGCGGTAACCACTTCCCGACACCGCCGGGATGGCGCTTTTCGCCTTCCGCGGCTTGTCCCGTTTGCGCGGGGGCGAAGAGGGTACCCTGTCTCAATAGAGGAAGCCGCGCCCGCGCGATGCCATTATCTGGCTCGTCGCGGCGTCGTCCGCGTCCCGTTCCCCAGTGCCGAGAGACATGCGCAAGCCCGAACCGCCCCCGTCCAGCCTTCCGCCCCATGCGGGCTTCCTGCGCCGCCTGATGGTCGGCGGCTTCTGGACGACCGTCGACGCCTGGGCCACGGAGGCGGCGAACCTGGTCGTGTTCCTGGTCCTGGTCCGGCTCCTGGCGCCGTCGGAGTTCGGCATCGTCGCGATGGCCGCCGTCTTCGTGATGCTGGCGTCCGACCTCGGCGCCTTCAGCGTCACGCAGGTGCTGATCCAGCGCCGCGACCTCCAGCGCGGCCATGTCGACGCGGTGTTCCTGACGGTGCTCGGCCTGTCCGTCGTCGGCTTCGCGCTCGTGCTGGCCGGGGCGCCGCTGGCCGCCGCCGTCTATGGCGAGCCGCTGGTGGCCGAACTGCTGGTCTGGCTGAGCCCGGTCATCGTGCTGAACGCGTTCACGGCGGTGCCGATCGCGCTGCTGACGCGCGACATGCGGTTCGGCACCCTGGCGATGCGCTCCTTCGCCATGGTCGTGACGAGCGGCGCCGTCGGCGTATCCCTGGCCGTGCTCGGCTACGGCCCGTGGGCGCTGGTCGCCCAGGCGCTGACCAAGTCGGCGGTCAGCCTCGTGGTGCTGATGGGCGCGACCGGCTGGCGGCCGGGCTGGCGCTGCGGGCGCGGCCATCTCCGCGACGTGCGCGGCTACGTCCTCGGCACCTTCGGGACGCATGTGGTCGGGGCGGCCGAGCGACACGTGGTCCAGTTCCTCCTCGGCCTGCTGCTCGGCTCGGCGGCGCTCGGCTACTTCAACGCCGCCCAGCGGCTGGTCGAGATCCTGGTCCGCCTGTTCATCGTGCCGGTCAGCCAGCTCACCATGCCGGGCTTCTCGACGGTCCAGGCCGATCCGGCGCGGGTGCGCGCCCTGCTGGAAGGCGGCGTCCGCGTGACCAGCCTGATCAGCTTCCCGGCCTTCGTCGGCGCAGCGGTGGTCGCACCCGACCTCGTCGGGGTGGTCCTAGGCGAAACCTGGCTGCCCGCGGCACCGGTGCTGGCGATCCTGGCGCTGCGCGGCCTGGGCTCGACCTCGGCCTTGCCGGGGGCGTCGCTGCTCTATGCGCTCGGCCGGCCGCACTGGCTGCTCGGGATCAACGCCGCCAGTCTCGCCGCCGGCACCGTCGTGCTGCTCGTCGCCGCGCCGTTCGGCGTGGCCGCGGCGGCCGCCGGCGACCTGCTGCGCTTCCTGGGCTGCCACTGCTCCCTGATCGCGGTCGCGGTCGGCCGCCTCACGGGGGTGCGGCCGACGGAGCAGGTGCGCCTCGTGCTGCCCAGCCTCGCCGCCGCCGCCTTCATGGCCGCCTGCGTCCTCGCCTGGCGGTCGTTCGGCCCGGCGACGGACCCGGCGACCTCGCTGGCGAGTTCGGTGGCCGTCGGCGTCGTCGCCTACGCGCTCGCGAGCCTGGTCGTCAACCGTGCGCTGCTGCGTCGGGCCGCCGGCCTCGTGCTGGGCGTCGGAGGCGCGGCGCGGGCCTGACCCGCGCCCCGGCGCGGCAATTATGGATAGGGCCGAACGAACCCTATTGCCTTTCTTCGTGTTTCATTCGTTGAGCCGGAATGTCGGCAGGTTGATCCGCCGGGCCCGGCCGGGAGCACGGCATGAGGACGCGCGAGGCGCTGAGGCAGGTCGTCCGCCTGACGAACGACGCCGTGATGATAACGGCGGCGCATCCGCTCGACGAACCCGGCCCGGCCATCGTCTATGTGAACGAGGCCTTCGAACGCCTGACCGGGTACGGCGTCGGGGAGGCGCTCGGGCGCTCGCCGCGCTTCCTCCAGGACCCCGGGACCGACCCCGAAGCCCGGCGCCGGATCCGCCGCGCGCTCGAGGAACAGGAGCCGGTC
>NZ_DASYHS010000045.1:0-7093 GCF_035998295.1 Arenibaculum sp.
CGGCCACCTGCCCGACGACTACGACGTCCGCAACTACCCCTGGGGCCTCGGCGACTACTACCGCGACGAGCTGATCGAGAGCCGCCGCGCCCGCGGCCTCGACCCCATCGACGGCCGCCCGCTGCGAACGCCGAAGCCGTAACCCCCCACACGACCCCCACGAACCCCCACGAACCCCCACGCCGGGCGAAACTTCCCGTCCGGCCGGCGAACGGAGACCACCGCATCGTTCACACATAATTTACCAAGGCGGCGTATGCAGCGCTGGGGTGGTCCGTTCCTCGCCCTCCCGCTCCTGGAAACCTGCCCCGGCGTGCCGCGATGACCGATGTCCCCAACCGCCAGCTCCTGACCATCACCGGGCTGGTCCAACTGGAAAAGCGCGCGCGCCACGCCGCGACGCCGGAAGAGTTCGGGTTCCTGGCCGTCAACGAGACCCATGCCCTGGTCCGCTACCGCCAAGCCGTCCTGTGGCGGTGCGGCCCCAAGGGCGGTGCCCGGGGCGGCGGGCAGGTGGTGGCGCTGTCGGGGCTCGCGGTCCCGGACCGCAACGCCCCCTTCGTCGTCTGGCTGCGCCGGCTGCTCCGGCACCTCGATACGGCCGGCCAGGGGACCGGGCAGGCGGGCGACGCGAAGGCGGTCGCCGCCCTGACCGCGGCCGATGCCGGTCCCGACCTCGGCGGGGACTGGAGCGAATGGCTTCCCGCCCATGCGCTGGCGGTCCCGCTGTCCAGTCCCGAGGGCGAGCGCCTGGGCGTGCTGCTGCTGGCCCGCGACGAGCCGTGGAACGACCACGAGCGCCATCTCCTGGCCTATCTCGCCGACGCCTACGGCCATGCCTGGGCCTATCTGCTGCGCCGCTTCCGCCCCGGAGGCGCGCGGCGCTGGCTGGTCGGCCGGCGCAACGCCGTCGCCGGCGCGCTGGCGGTGGCGCTGTTCGCCGCCGCCTGGATACCGGTGCGCGATTCCGCCCTCGCGCAGGCGGAGGTGATCCCCCGCGCCCCGGTCGTGGTGCGGGCACCCGTCGAGGGCGTCGTCGACCGCTTCGCCGTCCGGCCGAACGAGCTGGTCGAGGAGGGGCAGCTCCTGCTGGCGCTGGACGCGACGCGGATCGCCAACCGGCTCGACGTCGCGGCGAAGGCGTTCGAGGTCGCGGAGGCGGAATACCGCCAGGGCGGCCAGCAGGCGCTGTTCGACCCCAAGAGCAAGGCGAACCTCGCCATCCTCCAGGGGCGCATGGAGCAGCACGCGGCCGAGGTCGCCTATCTCCAGGAACTGCTCGGCCGCATCGAGATCAGGGCGCCGCGCGCCGGGACCGCGATCTTCGACGACGAGAACGACTGGATCGGCCGGCCGGTGGCGATCGGGGAGCGCATCCTGACCGTCGCCGACCCGCGCGAGACCGAGCTGGAGATCCGGCTGCCGGTCGCCGACGCCATCCCGCTGGAGGAGGGGGCGCCGGTGCGCCTGTTCCTCAACGTCGACCCGCAGAACCCCGTCGCCGCCACCTTGACCTATGCCGGCTACCAGGCGTCGCCCGGTCCGGACGGCGTCCCCGCCTACCGGCTGAAGGCCCGGTTCGAGGATGCTGCCACGCCCCGCATCGGCCTGAAGGGCGTGGCCAAGGTCCATGGCAGCCGGACGACGCTGTTCTATTACGTGATGCGCCGCCCGCTCGCGGCGCTGCGCCAGCGGGTCGGGCTGTGACGGCGGCTGTGAGCGCGGCGGCCGCGTTCGCGCCTGGCGCGGCCGCGCCGCCGCGCCGGGTCCCGCCGCTGCGCGAGGAGCTGACGCTCCATCCCGGGCCGCGGACGCGCGCCGGCGTGCCGACCTGGACGCTCCAGGACCCGGCGAACAACCGCTTCTTCCGCATCGGCTGGGCCGAGTTCGAGATGCTGTCGCGCTGGGAACTCGGCGAGATGGACGCGATCGCGCAGGCGGTCAGCCGCGACACCACGCTGGAGATCGGGCCGGAGCGGGTCGAGGCGTTCACCCGCTTCCTCGCGGCGGGCAACCTGATCCAGGTCCGGGGCGAGCAGGCCATGGGCGTGCTCGTGCGCCAGGTGATGGCCCAGCGCAAGCACTGGGCGGCGTGGCTGCTGAAGCATTACCTGTTCTTCCGCATCCCCGTGATCCGCCCCGACCGCCTGCTGGCCGCCGGGGCGCCGGTCTTCGGCTGGCTGTTCTCGCCGGCCTTCCTGCTGGCGGCACTCGCCGCCGCCGTCCTCGGCGGCTGGCTCGCGGCCCGCCAGTGGGACGCGTTCATCAACAGCTTCCTGCACTTCTTCTCGATCGAGGGCGCGATCCTGGCCGCCGCCGCGCTCGGCGCGGCCAAGCTGCTGCACGAGTTCGGCCACGCCTTCGTCGCGCACCGCTACGGCTGCCGGGTCCCGACCATGGGCCTGGCCTTCCTGGTCCTGTGGCCGGTGCTCTACACCGACACCAGCGAGGCGTGGAAGCTGCCCTCGCGCAGGCAGCGCCTCGCGATCGCCGCCGCCGGCATGGGGGCCGAGCTGGCGCTCGCCGCCTTCGCGACGCTGGCCTGGAGCTTCCTGCCGGACGGGCCGCTGCGCAGCGCCTGCTTCCTGCTCGCGACCACGACCTGGATACTGACGCTCGCGATCAACCTGAACCCGTTCATGCGCTTCGACGGGTACTACCTGCTCGCGGACTGGCTCGACATCGCGAACCTGCAGGACCGCTCCTTCGCGCTCGCCCGCTGGTGGCTGCGCGAGCGCCTGTTCGGCTTCGGCGACCCGCGGCCCGAGCGCTTCGCCCCCGGGCTGGAGCGCTTCCTGATCCTCTACGCCTTCGCGACCTGGATCTACCGCTTCTTCCTGTTCCTCGGCATCGCGCTGCTGGTCTACCACCTGTTCTTCAAGGCGCTCGGCATCCTGCTCTTCGCGGTCGAGATCGCCTGGTTCATCTTCCGGCCGATCACGAACGAGATCGGCGTCTGGATCAAGCGGCGCAAGGAGGTCGGCTTGAACGTCAACAGCGCGCTCACCCTGGCGGCGGTCGCGGCCGCGGTCGTGCTGCTGGCCGTGCCCTGGCGCAGCACGGTGTCCGGCGCGGCGCTGATGCGCGCCGAGCAGCAGAGCGTCCTCTACGCGCCGGAAGCGGCCCGCCTGGAGCGCGTGCTGGTCCGGCCCGGCGAGCGGGTGGCCGCCGGCCAGGTGCTGTTCGCCTTCTCCTCGCCCGACCTCGCGCACCAGGTCGCGCAGACCCGGCGGACGGTCGACAGCCTCTCCTGGCGCAGCCAGGTCCAGAGCCTGAGCACCGACCTCGCCGAGCGCTCGCAGGTCGTCTGGCGCGAGCTGGAGCAGGCGCGCTCCCAGCTCGCCGGCTACGAGGCGGAGCTGGAGCGCCTGACCGTCGCCGCCCCCTTCGCCGGCACGATCGTCGACATGGCCGACCCGCTCGCCCCCGGCGAGTGGCTGGAGCCGGACATGCCGCTGGCCCTCGTCATCGACGCGCGCGCGGCGCTGATCGAGGCCTATGTCGACGAGGCCGACCTTTCCCGCTTCGCCGCCGGCGCCCCGGGCTGGTTCCGCGCCGACGACCCCGCCGTGGCACCCGTGGCGCTGCGGGTCGAGCGGATCGACGACGCCAGCTCGCGCGTGCTGCGCGAGCCGATGCTCTCCTCCACCCATGGCGGCTCGATCGCCGCCCGCGAGACCCAGGACCGCGCCCTCGTGCCCGAGACGCCGGTCTACCGCGTGCTGCTGCGCCCCCGGGACCCGCTGCCCGCCCCGCCGCGGGTGCTGCGCGGCACCGTCGACATCGAGGGCGAGCGCGAGAGCGTGGCCGCGCGCCTGTGGCGGGTGGCCCTGGGCGTCCTCGTCCGCGAAAGCGGCTTCTAGGACCATAATCCCCTCTCCCTGAGGGAGAGGGAGGGGCCCGCCGCGTTAGCGGCGGGAGGGTGAGGGGCGCGGTGCCTCGGTTCGGGCACCGCCGCTACCTCCTCCCGCTCCGGCGCGCTTCGGTCTATCATCGCGCGTCGTCGGTCGGACCCTGGGACATGCGCATTCTTCTCGTGGAGGACAACGAGGATCTCGGCGAGGCGGTGCAGAACCGGCTGCGCGCGGCCGGCCATTCGGTCGAATGGGTGCGCGACGGCGCGCTGGCGGTCGACTTCGTCCTGGCCGAGCCGTGCGACGCGCTCGTCCTCGACCTGATGCTGCCGGGCCGCGACGGCATCTCCGTCATCTCCGAGCTGCGCCGGCACGGCTTCGAGGCCCCGGTGCTGGTCGTGACCGCGCGCTCGGAGATCGAGGACAAGGTCAGCCTGCTCGACCTCGGTGCCGACGACTACCTGGTCAAGCCCTTCGACCTGCGCGAGCTGGAGGCGCGGCTGCGGGCATTGATGCGCCGCCCGGCGGGCCAGACCACGAGCGTCACCGTCGTCGGCGACGTCGCCATGGACGTCGCCGGGCACGTCGTGACCGTCGACGGGCGCGCGATCGAGCTGGGCCGGCGGGAGTTCCGCCTGCTGGAGATCCTGCTCGGGCGCGTCGGCCAGGTGGTCGCGAAGGAGCGGCTGATGACCCAGCTCTTCGGCTTCGACGAGGCCGTGTCGCCCAACGCGCTGGAACTGCACGTCTCGCGCCTGCGGCGCAAGCTGGAAGGCTCCGCGCTCGAGATCGGCACCGTCCGGGGCGTGGGCTACGTCGCCCGGCCGGGCCATGCGGAGTGAAGGCTTCTCGATCCGGCGGCGGATCTTCGGGCTCGCCGTGCTGCTGCTGCTGGTCGCGGCCCTGGCCCTGGTCGCCTTCATCCGCGACTACGCGGAACGCTCCTCCGACCGCGCCTTCGACCGGCTGCTCGGCGCGTCCGCCCTGACCATCGCCGGCGCGGTGCAGGTCGAGGACGGCGCCGTGACGGTCGAGCTGCCCTTCGCCTCCTTCTCGATGTTCTCGGGCAGCGACCGCGTCTTCTACGCGGTCGAGGCGCCGGACGGGGCGCTGGTCACCGGCTACGGCGACCTCGCCCGCGACCTGCCGCCGGCCGCCGGCGCCGAGCCGGTCTTCACCGACCTGCGCTATCGCGGCGAGACCGTGCGGGTCGCCAGCGTCGGCCGCCTCGTCTCCTCGGGCGGGGCGGCCGGCTGGGTCACGATCCGCGTCGCCGAGACCCAGGAGGCGCGCGAGGCGCTGTCGTCCGAGATCCTCGGCAACGCGATCGCGCCGCTGGCGGCGCTGACCCTGCTCGCGGTCGGGCTCGTCTGGTTCGGGATCACCCGGATGTTCGCGCCGCTGCTGGCGCTGGAGCGCGAGCTGCGCGGCCGTGCCCCCGACGACCTGTCGCCGGTCGCGACCCCGGTGCCGGCGGAGGTGCGGCAGCTCGTCGGCGCGCTCGACGACTTCATGGGCCGGCTGCGCGCGGCCATGGGGCGGCTGAGCGAGCTGGTCGCCGAGGCCGCGCACGAGGTGCGCACGCCGCTCGCCTCCCTGCGCGCCCAGGCCGAGGTGGCGCTCGACGAGCCGGACCCGGCGGCGCTGCGCGCGCGCGTCGCCCGCATCCACCAGGGCGCCGTCCAGGCGAGCCAGCTCGTCTCCCAGCTCCTGATGGACGCGACCGTTTCCCACCGCCTCGACATGCGCGCTCGCCCGCCGACCTCCGTCGCCGCCGTGGTCGAGGAGGTGCGCCACCGCCTCGACCCCGACGCGGCCGGGCGGGTCCGCGTCAGCATCCCGGCCGGGGACGCCGCGCTGCCGGGCGACCGGGTGGTCCTGCGCGAGATGCTGCGCAACGTCGTCGACAACGCGCTCACATATTCCCACGGGCCGGTGCTGATCGAGGTCGCCGCGGCGCCGGGGCGCGAGGTGCGGATCGCGGTGTCCGACCGCGGCCCCGGCATCCCGCAGGAGGAGAAGGACCTCGTGCTCCAGCGCTTCCGGCGCGGCCGCAACGCCGAGACGCGGACCGGCTCGGGCCTGGGGCTGACGATCGTGAAGCGGATCGTCGACGCCCATGGCGGCACGCTCGTCCTCGCCGACCGGGACGGCGGCGGCCTGCGGGTCGAGATCGTCCTGCCGCCCGGCCCGGCCACGCGGGCGGGCCGGGCCGGCGCCGCGGTCCTCGCACCATGCCTGCTCGCCTGCCTGGGCTTCCTGCTGCACCCCGTGGCGCTGCGCGCCGATCCGATCGTCTATCCCGCACCGGCGCCGTCACCCGGGCCGGGGCCGGCGCGCATGCTGACCATCGTCGGGACCACGGACACGCCGCTGTTCGCGCGCTTCGTCGCCGGGTTCCAGCAGCAGCGGCCGGACGTCGCGGTCGCGTACGAGGAGACGGACACCCTGCCGATGTACGAGGACTTCCTCGCCGGCCGGCTGTCGCCGCCGCCCGACCTGCTGGTCAGCTCCGCGGCCGACCTCCAGGTCAAGCTCGCCAACGACGGCCACGCGGCCGCCTACGCCTCGCCCTACCTGTCCGCGCTGCCGCCGTGGGCGCGCTGGCGCTCGGAGGTGTTCGGCTTCACCTTCGAGCCGGCGGTGATCGTCTACGATCCCGACGTCCTCGCCCCCCACGAGGTGCCGCGGACCCATCTCGACCTCGCGGAGCTGCTGGAGGAGCAGACGGACCGCCTGCGCGGCCGGGTCGCGACCTACGACATCGCGGCCAGCGGCGTCGGCTACCTGCTCGCGGCACAGGACCAGCTGATCTCCTCCAATTTCTGGCGCCTGGCGAGCGCGTTCGGCCGGGTCGGGGTTTGGCTCAGCGGCAGCAGCCCCGACATCCTCGACCGGATCGAGCGCGGCGACCTCGCCATCGGCTACAACGTGCTGGGCTCCTACGCCTTCGCCCGCCAGGAGGCCGGCAGCCGCATCGGCGTCGTCGTCCCCGACGACTACGTGCTGGTCCTGACCCGCAGCCTGCTGATCCCGCGCACGGCGCCCAACCTCGACCTTGCGCAGGCCTTCGTCGACTTCGCCCTGTCGCCCGCCGGCCAGGCCGTCGCCGGCGAGGAGACCGCGCTCGGCGCCGTCGTGCCCGGCTCCCGGGGCGAGTGGACGGCCGAGAGCATCGCCGCGCGCGGCCGCGGCGCCGTCCAGCCGATCCATCTCGGCCCGGCGCTGATGGTCTCCCT
>NZ_DASYHS010000055.1:0-25206 GCF_035998295.1 Arenibaculum sp.
TCGTCGTTGTCGGCGGCGGGAGTGGCGGCGGCGACGAACAGCGTCACGGTCGCGCGCTCGCGGCTCTTCAGCACGATGTCGCTGGCGAGGGCTGCCGGCAGGTCGTGATGGGTCACGAGGTAGTCGCGCAGGCGGTCGGAGACGAGCGTCACCAGGCGTTCCGAGACGGTGAGCGGCAGGCGCGCGCGCCGCACCAGCGGCTCCTGCACCGCCGGGTCGGCGCCGAAGCGGTCGACCACGCGCCCGAGCGCGCCGTCGGAGAGATCCGCCCCGGCATTGCCGACCAGGGCCGCGACCACGGCGCCGGTGCCGTGGTCGACCAGCGCGTCGGCGACCGGGGCCGCGACCTCGGGACGCAGCGCGATCGCGGCCTGCTTGGCCTCGCTGCCGGTGCGCACCAGCTCGACCAGGTCCTCGTCGGTCAGGACGACGGAGGCTTCCAGGATCGGCAGGGCCACCGCCTCGACGTCGCGCGCCAGCATCAGCGCCACGTCGCGCGGCAGGTTCGGCGTCGCCTTCAGGTTCTCGGCCAGGGCCTGGCGGACGCGGAGCGCCGCGTCGCGCGCCATGATGCGCGCGATGCTCTCGGCGAGCTGGCGCTCGGCCTGGGTGAGGCGCCGGCGGTCGATCTCGGCGGCGACCTTGGCCGCCATCTCCGCCCGGGTGTCGGGCGACGGATCGGCGATCAGGCGTTCGACGTCGCGCTTGGTGAGGTGGCCCGTCATCTCGTGTTCTGGAAGGCTGCGGAACGTCGGGCGGCGAGCGCGAATCCCGCCTTCCTCGGCCCCCCTGCCTCCGGGATGCTCCCGCAAAAGCCTTGATGGAACGTTAAGTCGGGCGGACGGACCGAACGCCCCGTCCGCCGGGACCGGCGGCCGTCATTCCATCAGCCTGGCGCGCAGCGCGGGATCGGGCAGCCCGCACATGTCCGTCCGGCCGAACAACCGGTACCGGTTGCGCGCCAGGCGCCGGTAGAGCCAGTCCTGCACCGGACGCGGCAGAAGCCTGAGAGGCTGCAGCAGCCAGCCCGCTCCCCCGACCCGCGCGCCGGCGCGGATCATGCCGTCGAGCGCGGTGAACGCGCGGCCGTCGACGATGTAGAGCCAGCTCTCGGGATCGTCGGAATCGAGCCCGTAATGGCGCAGAAGAGCGGCCCCGAGCCCGGTCTGCGCGCGGCAGATGCGGAACTCCGACGCCTTGTCGAAACGGGCGATCAAGCGGGCGCCGGTCGCGCACAGGGCGCACTCCCCGTCCATGACCGCCACCGGACCGCCGTCCTCGAAACCGGGCACCGCGGGGTCGCGGCGGTACGAATAGGGCTCTCTGGAAACGAGGTTCTTCATGGGGGCGCTTCAGCCTGGATGAGGAGCCGGCCGGGGTCGGGGATCATCCTGGGTCGGCCGCGCCGAGCGGTCAACGGCGACCTGCGCGGGCCGATCCGGCCGCCCGGGCGCACCGCGGGCCGGCATCGAAGAAAATGTCGGGCCCCGTCCGCCGCCTCGGGGTTAATACCGAAGGCGTAGAACCTTGCCCGCGCTTGACGCTCCTCCGGCTCGACGGTAGAGGTAACGTTCCCGAATAGGGGCCGCCACCGCGTAGCGCCTTCGGCGGCCCGCCCCCGCATCCCGATGCACCCGCCGGCCGCCCGGCCGCGCTTCTGACCGAGATCGGAGATGCCCTTGGCTCGAGAGCCCGACCTCACGACCAAGGCCCGCACCGGCATCGCCGGGCTCGACGACGTCCTGGCCGGCGGCCTCGTCCGCGGCCGGGTCTACCTGCTGGAGGGGACGCCGGGCACCGGCAAGACCACGGTGGCGCTGCAGTTCCTGATGGAAGGCGCCGCACGGGGCGAGACCGGCCTCTACATCGCCCTGTCGGAGACGGAGCTGGAGCTTCGCGACGGCGCCGCCTCGCACGGCTGGTCGCTCGACGGGATCGACATATTCGAGCTGGTCCCGCCCGAGAGCCTGCTGGACGCCGGGCAGCAGCAGAGCCTGCTCTACTCCTCCGACCTGGAGCTCGGCGAGACCACCCGCATGATCTTCGAGGCGGTCGAGCGCACGGCCCCGAACCGCGTGGTGCTGGACAGCCTGTCCGAGATCCGGCTGCTGGCCCAGGGGTCGCTGCGCTACCGCCGCCAGATCCTGGCGCTCAAGCATTATTTCGCCCGGCAGGGCGCCACCGTGCTGCTGCTGGACGACCTGACGGCCGCCCCGGACGACAAGACCGTCCACAGCGTCGCCCACGCCGTGATCCGGCTGGAGGAGATGCCGCCCGCCTACGGGACCGAACGGCGGCGCCTGCGCATCGTCAAGTACCGCGGGCAGCGCTACCGCGGCGGCTTCCACGACTTCACGATCGGCACCGGCGGCGTGCGGGTGTTCCCGCGCCTGGTCGCGGCCGAGCACAAGACCGATTTCGGCCGCGAACCGCTGGGCAGCGGCAATGCGGAGCTCGACACGCTGCTCGGCGGCGGCATCGACCGCGGCACCAGCGCGATCGTGCTCGGCCCCGCCGGCACCGGCAAGTCCCTGGTCGCCCTGCAGTTCGCGATAGCGGCGATCGCGCGCGGGGAGCGGGCGGCCATGTTCATCTTCGAGGAGGAGCTGGGCCTGCTCGTCGCGCGGACGAGGCAGATGGGCTTCGACCTGGAGGCGCTGCAGGCCGAAGGCAAGCTGTTCTTCGACCAGGTCGACGCGGCCGAGCTGTCGCCGGGCGAGTTCGCGCACAAGGTCAGGAGCCGGGTCGTCGAGTCGGGTGCGCGGACCGTCGTGATCGACAGCCTGAACGGCTACCAGGCGGCGATGCCGGACGAGACCTTCCTCGTCCTCCACATGCGCGAGCTGCTCCAGTACCTGAACCGCCAGGGAGCGACGACCTTCCTCACGATCGCGCAGCACGGGCTGATCGGCACCATGCAGTCGCCGGTGGACCTGACCTACCTCGCCGACACGGTCCTGCTGCTGCGCTACTTCGAGGCGCGGGGCCGGGTGCGGCGCGCGATCTCGGTCATCAAGAAGCGCAGCGGGACCCACGAGTCCACGATCCACGAGTTCCGGATCGGATCGGACGGGATCGCGCTGGGCGCCCCGCTGCACGACTTCCAGGGCGTGCTGCGCGGCGTTCCCGTCTGGGCCGGCAAGAACGCCGAGCCCAGCTTCGATCCCGGCTCCGAAGGCGGGGACGGGTGAGGTCGGGCCGCCTTCCGGAGCCCGAGCGGGTCCTGGTCCTGGCGCCGGGGGGCCGCGACGCGGCCGTGGCGGCGACGCTGCTGCGCGAAGCGGGAATGGACGCCGAGCCGTGCGCCACCGTGGACGAGCTGCTGCGGCAGATGGACGCCGGGGCCGGGGCCGCGGTCGTCACCGAGGAGGCGCTGCGAACCGCGGACCTCCGGACCGTCGCGGCGTGGCTGCGCGCCCAGCCGCCCTGGTCCGACTTCCCCTTCCTGCTGCTGACCGCGCGCGGCGGCGGGCTGGAGCGCAACCCCGTCGTCACGCGCATGCAGAGCCTGCTGGGCAACGTCGCGTTCCTCGAACGGCCGTTCCACCCGACCACCCTGGTCAGCGCCGCCCTGACGGCGCTGAGGGGGCGGCGGCGCCAATACGAGGCACGCGCCCGGCTGGAGGAGCTGCGCGAGCTCAACGCGACGCTGGAGCGCCGCGTCGAGGACGAGATCGCCGAAAGGCTGGGCGCGGAGGCGAGGCTGCGCCAGGCGCAGAAGATGGAGGCGGTCGGCCAGCTCACCGGCGGCGTCGCGCACGACTTCAACAACCTGCTCCAGGCGCTGGCGTCGTGCCTGCAGATGATCGAGCGGCGCACGAAGGACCCCGGCATCGCGGCGCTGCTCGATTCGGGCCAGCAGGCGGTCAACCGCGGCGCCAAGCTGACGCAGCAGCTGATGGGCTTCGCCCGGCGCGAGGCGCTGCGCGCGGAGGCGGTCGACGTCCGCGACCAGATCCTGGGCATGTCGGGCCTGCTGTCCCGTGCCCTGCCGGCGGATGTCCGCCTGGCGGTCGAGATCGAGCCCGGGCTGTGGCCGGTGGAGGTCGACCCGACCCAGTTCGAGCTGGCGGTGCTGAACATCGCCGTGAACTCCCGCGACGCCATGCCGGACGGGGGACGGCTGACGATCACGGCCGCGAACGCCTCGCTCGGGCACGGCGACCCGCGGGGCCTGGCCGGCGACTTCGTCCGCCTCACGGTGAGCGACACCGGCACCGGCATGGCGCCGGAGGTCCTGGACCGGGTGTTCGAGCCGTTCTTCACGACCAAGACCGTGGGCAAGGGATCGGGCCTGGGGCTGAGCCAGGTGCATGGCTTCGCCCGCCAGTCCGGCGGCACCGTCGAGATCGGGAGCACGCCCGGCCAGGGCACGTCCGTGTCGCTGCTGCTGCCGCGCTCGGCGAAGGCCCCGGCGCGCGCGGACGAGGTCGCAGCACTGATCCCGCTGCGCCCGTCGGCCGGGGGCAAGCGCGTGCTGATGGTCGAGGACGACCCCCTGGTCGGCGCCGTCGTCGCGTCCGCCCTGGTCGACATCGGCTTCGCGGTGAAGAGCGCCTCCACCGCGGAGGAGGCGCTGGCGCTGCTGGAGGGCGGGGCCTCGATCGACCTGCTGTTCACGGACGTCGTCATGCCCGGCACGATGAGCGGGATCGACCTGGCCAAGGAGGTGCGGCGGCGGAACCCCGGCCTGCCGGTCCTGCTGGCGACCGGCTACAGCCGGGACGTGGCTTCGATCCGCGGCGGCTTCAGGGTCCTCGCCAAGCCCTACCGCATCGACGCCCTGGTCGAAGCGCTGGGCGCCGAGCTCGGCGAGCGGCCGGGCCTGCCCGTACCGGCCGTCAGCCCTCCTCCCCCCGATAGGCAAGCAGCTTCCAGCGCTGAGAGATGAGGACGGAGCCGGTGTCCGCGTCCAGCGTGTCGACGGACATGGTGACGTAGGACTGGCCCGGCCGCAGCGCCGGCGCCACCGCGTCGATCGTCCCGCGGCAGCGCAGGCGGGTGCCTGGCGGCACCGGCCTGCGGTAGCGCAGGCGCTCGACCTCCACCCCGACGACCGGTGCCGCGCCCAGGGGGCGCGCCTCGACCATCAGCCTCATCGTCACGGCGGCGACGTGCCAGCCGCTGGCGACCAGCCCGCCGAAGACGGTGCCGCGGGCGGCATCCTCGTCCAGGTGCATCGGCTGCGGGTCGAACTGGCGCGCGAAGGCGACGATGTCGTCGCGGCCGAGGGTCTCGGTGCGCGTCTCCACCACCGTGCCGACCGCGAGCCCTGCTGCTTCCACCTCTTCCATGCCCCTCTCCTCCCGGTGGGATCGTCGCGGATGCGCCCAGGCATCCGCGACGATCCTACGGCGCGTTCGGGGCGGGGCCAAGGCCGCGGAGACGTTGAATACCTCCTCTCCCGCACCCGCGGGAGAGGAAGGGGCCCGCCGCGCAGCGGTGGGAAGGTGAGGGCCTGCGGGGTGCCGCCCTCACCCTCCCAACCTTCGGTTGTGCCCGTCCCTCTCCCGCGGGTGCGGGAGAGGGGATATTCGCGCAGATGCGACTGCCCTGGGGATCTAACCCGTGAAGACCGCCTCGACGTTGTTGCCGTCGGGGTCGATCAGGAAGGCGCCGTAGTAGGTGGGGCCGTAGTCCGGCCGCAGGCCGGGAGCGCCGTTGTCGCGCCCGCCGGCCGCGAGGCCGGCGGCGTGGAAACGGTCCACCGCGGCCCGGTCGGCCGCCCGGAACGCGACATGCGCGCCCGAGCCCGCCGAAGCGCCGCCATGGGGGCCGCTGGTGCGGTAGAGCCACAGCCCCGCCTCGCCGCCCGGGCCGAATCCCGCGCCCGACTCGCTGCGCGAGCACAGCTCGTGGCCGAGCGCCCCCAGCGCCGCCTCGTAGAAGCGGATGCTCGCCTCCACGTCCTTCACCCTCAATCCGATGTGGTCGTACATGATGGACCTCCGTTGTCGATGGAGGTCAGCCTAGGAGCGGGGCGGCGATCCGTTCTTGGAGTAAGTTGCGCTCTCCGCGCGCCGCCCGGCGGAAGCGCCGCGGCGACACCCCGGCCGCGCGGCGAAACGTGCGCACGAAGTTCGAGAGGTCGCCGAAGCCGACGTCGTAGGCCACGTCCGTGACCGGGCGCGCATCCTCGGCCAGAAGGCGCGCCGCGCGGCGCAGCCGGCAGCGCAGCAGGTACTGGTGCGGCGTGACGCCGAGCGCGCGCGAGAACAGGCGCAGGAAATGGAAGGGGCTGAGCCCGGCCTGCGCCGCGGCGGCGTCGAGGTCGACCGGCTCGTGCGCGTTCTCGTCCAGCCACAGCGCCGTCTCCACCGCGCGGCGACGCTCGCGCGCGGCGGGAAGCGGGGCCGGATGCGCGCGGCCCGCGACGGTTTCGGCGAAGCGGGCCGCGAACAGCATGCCCGCCTCGTCGAGGCCGAGGTCACTGCGCCCCTCGGCCGCGGCCTGCGCCAGCTCGCCCAGCACCACCAGCCCGGGCACGGGCGGCAGGGCGACCGTCCGCCAGGCCGCCGTTCCCCCGCCGACCGCCTCGGCGAGGTCGGGCGCCAGATGGAAGGACAGGCACTCGTCGCCGCCGCCGTGATGATCGTGCGTGCAGGTGTACTCGTCGCCGGGATGGCCGACCAGGACCGAGCCGGCCACCAGCTCGTAGGTCCGGCCCCGGCAGCGGCAGCCGAAGCTGCCCTTGCGGACATAGGAGACGGAGAAGCTCCCGTGCTGCTCGGCATAGGGCCGGTCGCCGGGACCAGCCTCGCACCGGTAGTCCACCACCGACAGCGGACCGGCCTTCAGGACCGTCGCGGCGACCATCCCCTCCTCCACATAACCCTATTGCCGGTTAGAATGGAAGCCGACGGGGCGGCTTGTCAACCGGCTTAGGGGTTAGTAGGCTGGGCCATGGCCAGCACCGCCCGGCAGGACCCGTTCCGCATCGTCGCCGCCCCTGCGGACGGCCTGTGCCTCGACTTCGCCAATACCCGCTACTGGCGCGGCAGCGCGCAGCCGACGGAGACCCTGTCCGGGTTCGGCGACCTGCTGGCCTGGTGCGAGGGCGCCGGGGTGCTGGACCCGGGCGGCGGCGGCGCGCTGCGGGCCTGGGGCGACGCCCGCCGTCACGAGGCCGACCGCCTGGCCGGCAAGGCCGTGAAGGCCCGCGAGGCGATCTACCGCCTGTTCGGCGCCGTCACGGCGGGAGACCGCCCGGACGAACACGACTTGGAGCGGCTGAACCGTCTGCTGGCCGCCGCACCGGAGCGCGCCGTGCTGGCCGACGACGCGCGGGGCTGGCGGCTGCCGCCGGCGGAGCCTTCGGCGGCGAGCCTGCTGGCGCCGGTGCTGTGGTCGGCCGGGGACCTGCTGGCCGGGCCGCGGATGGGGCGGGTGCGGCGGTGCGCGAACGACGGCTGCCTATGGCTGTTCCTCGACGACAGCAAGGGCGGGACGCGGCGCTGGTGCGCGATGAGCGCCTGCGGCAACCGCGCGAAGGCCCGGCGCCACTACCTGCGCAAGACCGCCGGGGACTGAGCGATGTCTCGATCCGGGCGGACGGCTTCCACTGGCGGGCCGGCCTAGCCGCAGTGGACGCGGGTCACCCGGCCGGCCTCGTCGGTGTCGAGGTTGAGGCGGCCGGCCTGGAACTCGAGCGTGACCTGGGTGCCCGGCGCCAGGCGCCGCACGGTGTCGGCGCCCGCCGCCGCCCGCGCCGTCTCGGCCAGCCCGGGCGTGTAGGCTTGTCCGACCACCGCCTGCGCGGCATCGGCGTCGCAGCTATTCGTGGCGGCGGGAGCCGGGCCGGGAGCCGGGCCGGGGTCCGGCTGCGCGGCGCATCCCAGGAGCAGCAGGGCGAGGGCCGCGGAGCGCAAAGGCAGGCGTGGCTTCATGGCGGAGACCTCCGGTCGCGATCGATGGCGCATCGATAAGGCGGCGCGCCGCCTCCCGCAAGGCCCCGGTCAGGAGGCGAAGCGCCGGGCGCACGCGACGCAGCACACCACCGCCGCGGTGACCGCGATCATGGACCAGCCGACCGGCTCGCCCAGCAGGGACGCGGCGAGCGCCAGGCCGAAGAAGGGCTGCAGGAGCTGGAGCTGCCCCACGGCGGCGATGCCGCCGCGCGCGAGGCCGCGGTACCAGAAGACGAAGCCGATCAGCATGCTGAACAGGGAGACGTAGGCGAGCCCGGCCCAGGCCGGCCGGCCCACCCCGGCCCATGAGGGCGGCATCGCGGCGACCGCCAGCGGCAGCATCACCGGCAGCGACAGCACCAGCGCCCAGGAGATCACCTGCCAGCCGCCGAGCGTGCGCGACAGCCGCGCCCCTTCGGCATAGCCGAGGCCGCAGACCACGATGGCGGCCAGCATCAGGAGGTCGCCGGTGAGGGAGGCGGCCGTGCCCCCGTCGAGCGCGAAGCCGGCGACCAGCACGCTGCCGGTGACCGACAGCAGCCAGAAGGCCGGGCGCGGCCGCTCCCCGCCGCGCAGCACGCCGAACGCCGCGGTGGACAGCGGCAGGAGCCCGATGAAGACGATCGAGCGGGCGGAGGTGACGTGCTGCAGCGCCAGCGCGGTCAGCAGGGGAAAGCCGACGACGACGCCGAGCGACACCACCGCGAGCGAGACGAGGTCGCCGCGCCCGGGAACCCGCGGGCGGAACGCCAGCAGCAGTCCGCCGGCCGCCACGCCGGCGATGGCCGCGCGCGCCAGGGTGAGGAACACCGGGTCGAAATCGGCGACCGCGACGCGCGTCGCCGGCAGCGACCCGCTGAAGATCAGGACCCCGAGGAAACCGTTGATCCAGCCGCCCGCCCTGCCGTCCATCGCATGCCCTCCCTTTCCGCCGGTATCGCCCGGGACGGGTGGTTTTTCCAGGGACGGTGCATTACAGTTCGCGCGAACTGTATTGGTCCGGGAGGCGGTACGGATGGATGGCGGGATCGGGCCTGGGGTGGACGACGGCACGCTGGTCGGGCGCGTGATGCGGACGGTCCGCCACAAGATCGCCGGGCGCGCGCTGGCGCCGGGCGCGAAGCTCCCCTCGATCCGGCGCTGCGCGGAGACGATGGCGGTGTCCAAGTCGACGGTGGTCGAGGCGTATGACCGGCTGGTCGCGGAGGGGGTGATCCAGTCGCGGCGCGGCTCCGGCTTCTACGTCGCCGGGCGGCCGGCGCCGCTGTCGCTGGCGGAGATCGGCCCGCGCCTCGACCGCGCCGTCGACCCGCTCTGGGTATCGCGCCAGTCGCTGGAGGCCGGCGGCGACATCCTGAAGCCCGGCTGCGGCTGGCTGCCGGCGTCCTGGATGCCGGAGGCGGCGATCCGCCGGGCGCTGCGCTCCCTGGCGCGCGCCGAGGACGCGGTCGTGACCGACTACACGACGCCCCTCGGCCTGGCGCCGCTGCGCCGGCTGCTCGCCCGGCGCATGGGCGAGCGCGGCATCGCGGCGTCGCCCGACCAGGTCCTGCTGACCGAATCGGGCACGCAGGCGATCGACCTCCTGTGCCGCTTCCTGGTCGAGCCCGGGGACACGGTGCTGGTCGACGATCCCTGCTACTTCAACTTCCACGCCCTGCTGCGCGCGCACCGGGCAAAGGTCGTCGGCGTGCCCTACACGCCCGCCGGCCCGGACGTCGAGGCGTTCGGCCGCGCGCTGGCCGAGCACCGCCCGCGCCTCTACGTCACCAACTCCGCGTTCCACAACCCGACCGGGGCGGCCCTGTCGCCGGTGGTGGCGCACCGGCTGCTCAAGCTCGCGGAGCAGCACGACCTGACGATCGCCGAGGACGACATCTTCGCCGATTTCGAGCACGAGCCCTCGCCGCTGCTGGCCGCCTATGACGGGCTGGAGCGGGTCGTCCATATCGGCAGCTTCTCCAAGACGCTGTCGGCCTCGGTGCGCTGCGGCTACGTCGCGGCGCGGCGCGACTGGATCGAGGGGCTGGCCGACCTGAAGATCGCGACGTCGTTCGGCGGCGGGCGCCTGTCGGCCGAGCTGGTCCACGCCGTGCTGAAGGACGGTTCCTACCGCAAGCACGTGGAGCGGCTGCGCGAACGCCTGTCCCGCGCCATGGGCCAGACGAGCGCCCGGCTGAAGGCGATCGGGATCGAGCCCTGGATCGAGCCGCGGGCCGGCATGTTCCTGTGGTGCCGGCTGCCCGACGGCCTGGACGCCGCCGACGTCGCCCGCAAGGCGCTGGCGGAGGGGATCGTGCTCGCGCCCGGCAACGTGTTCAGCCTGTCGCAGTCGGCCGGAAGCTTCATGCGCTTCAACGTCGCGCAGTCGGCGGACCCGCGGATCTTCCGGCTGCTGGAGGGGGAGATCCGCGACCGCGGGTATTGACAGTATCAATACTGATACTGCATTCTCGGCGGATGGCGAGGGTCGACGGTATTCTGCAACGCATGCGAAACAACCCCGGCGGCATCCCGTTTGAGGATGTCGTCAAGGTTTGCGAGCACTACTTCGGCGCATCCCGCCAGAACGGAACGAGCCACAGGATCTACAAGATGCCCTGGGCCGGAGACCCTCGCGTGAACATACAGCGGGGCAAGGACGGCAAGGCCAAAAGCTATCAAGTAAGGCAGGTCGTCCAGGCGATCGACAAGTTGGAAGCATCCCAGGCATCCATCAAGGGTGAAGACGATGCCGAATAACCATTACGCCTACCGGATCAGCTGGTCGCCGGAAGATGGCGAGTACGTCGCGACCTGCATCGAGTTTCCCAGCCTGTCCTGGCTGGACGAGGACGAGGTCGAGGCGTTGCGCGGCATCAGGAAGCTGGTCGCGGAGGTCGTCGAGGACATGCGCGCGAACGGCGAGGCGATTCCGGAGCCAATTGCCGATCGCGCGTACTCGGGACGCTTCGTCGTCCGGACCACGCCCGACATGCATCGCCGCCTGACGCTCGAGGCCGCGGAGGCGAAGGTGAGCCTGAACCGCTATGTGAACTCCAAGCTCACGGTCGGCCCCTGAAACCGTTGGGGTACTGACGAAGCCGCAGTTCTCCGCCCTCACACCGCCGCCGCACCGCCCCCCTCGTCCCGGTTGCGCACCACCAGCACCGAGCGCGTCGCGTGGCGGACGATGCGCGCCGCGTTGGGGCCGAGCAGGAAGGTGCCGAGGTCGGGGCCGGAGGCCGCGACCACGATCAGGTCGCAGGCGATCTCCTCCGAGACGCGCAGCACCTCCTTGTAGACGCTGCCATGGGCGACGACGTGCTGCACCGGGATACCAGGCGCGACCTGCGCCCGCACGAAGGCGTGCAGGCGCTGCCGGGCAGCCTCCATCGCCTTGCGCTCGAAATCGGCCGGGAAGAACGAGCCGACGAACCCCGTGCCCATCGCCGGCACGACCGTCATCACGTGGAGCACCGAGCCGAAGGCGCGGGCGTATTCCACGCAGGCCGGCAGCGCCTCGCGCCACGACGCCTCGTCGTCCAGGTCCACAGCCAGCAGGATGTCGCGGTACATGGCTCCCCTCCCCCGCTTCACCTCCGGACCGGTTCGGCGCCGCCGGACCTGGCGGCGCGGCGGCGCTGCGAGACCACGACGAGCGCGAGCACGAGCAGCGCCGGGATGAACATCCACTGCTTCTCCGGCTGCTCCGCCGGCATCTCGACCGTCAGGATCTCGTAGTCGAAGTCGATGCCGGCCTGCTCGGCCGGGCTGCCGAACTGCACGAGGTCGACGAAGACCCGGCCCTCCTCCTCGCGCAGCTCCAGGCCGGTGGCGGCCAGCCGCTCGGGGCCGGGCGCCGCCTCGCCGAGCGGCAGGCGCACCGTGCGCGTCTCGTCCTGGCCGGACAGGTTGATGCCCTCGATCACGAGGCGCAGCACGCCGCCCGGCGGCGCCTCGTCCACGAGCTCCTCGAGCTGGGTCGGGGCGACCGCCTCGTAGGGCGGATAGATCCAGTCCATCCAGAAGCCCGGCCGGAACAGGGTGAAGGAGACCAGCAGCAGCAGCGCCGCCTCCCAAAGCCGGTTGCGGGTCAGGAACCAGCCCTGCGTCGCCGCCGCGAACAGCAGCATCGCCAGCGTCGCCGCCCCCACCGTGATGACGAAGTGCGGGATGCTGGTGATGCCGATCATCAGCAGTTCGGTGTTGAAGATGAACAGGAACGGCAGGACCGCCGTGCGCAGGCTGTAGTAGAACGCGGTCAGGCCCGTGCGCAGCGGGTCGCCGCCCGAGATCGCGGCGGCCGCGAAGGAGGCGAGCCCGACCGGCGGCGTCACGTCGGCCATGATGCCGAAATAGAACACGAACAGGTGCGCCGCGATGAGCGGCACCAGCAGCCCGCTCTGGGCGCCGAGAGTGACGATCACCGGCGCCATCAGCGTCGCGACCACGATGTAGTTGGCGGTCGTCGGCAGGCCCATGCCGAGCACGAGGCTGATCAGCGCCGTGAACAGCAGCATCAGCATCAGGTTGCCGCCGGAGATCACCTCGACCAGCTCGGTCATCACCAGGCCGATGCCGGTCAGCGACACGGTGCCGACGATGATGCCGGCCGCCGCCGTCGCGATGCCGATGCCGATCATGTTGCGCGCACCCGCCGCCAGGCCCTGGAGCAGGTCGTCGAAGCCCCGGCGCGCCGCGGCGCCGTAGCCGGCGCCGCCCCGGCCGCGGAACAGGGCGAACAGCGGGCGCTGGGTCAGCAGGATGAAGATCATGAACAGCGTCGCCCAGAAGGCCGACAGGCCCGGCGACAGCCGCTCGACGATCAGCGCCCAGACCAGGACCACGACCGGCAGGATGAAGTGCAGGCCCGACTTCACGGTCGGCGCCGTCTCGGGCAGGGACAGGACCGGGGCGTCCGGGTCGTCGATCTCCAGCTCGGGATAGCGCGCGGCATAGGCGATCAGCGCGACGTAGACGACCAGGAGCAGGGCCGTGATGACCCAGCCCGACGCGTCGCCGGCCAGGGTCTTGATCCAGCCGATCCCGTAATAGACCAGCCCGGCCAGGATCACGATGCTGGCCGCGGTGATGCCGAAGACGAGCAGGCTGCCGAGCAGGGTGCGCTGCCGGGCCTTCGGCAGGCCCTGCATGCCCGCCTTCACCGCCTCCAGATGGGTGATGTAGAGCAGGGCTATGTAGGAGATGATCGCCGGCAGGAAGGCGTGACGGATTACCTCGACATAGGGGATGCCGACATACTCGACCATCAGGAAAGCCGCCGCCCCCATCACCGGCGGCATGATCTGGCCGTTGACCGAGGCCGCGACCTCGACCGCGCCGGCCGCTTCGGGCTTGAAGCCGACCCTCTTCATCAGCGGGATCGTGAAGGTGCCGGTCGTCACCACGTTCGCGATCGACGAGCCCGAGATCAGGCCGGTCAGGCCCGAGGACAGCACCGCCGCCTTGGCCGGGCCGCCGCGCAGGTGGCCGAGCAGCGAGAAGGCGACCTTGATGAAGTAGTTGCCGGCCCCGGCCTTGTCGAGCAGGGAGCCGAACAGCACGAACAGGAACACGAAGCTGGTCGACACGCCGAGCGCGATGCCGAACACCCCCGCCGTGGTGAGCCATTGATGCGTCGCGACGCGGCGCAGCGACGCCCCGCCATGCGCGATCACGTCCGGCATCCACGGCCCGGCGAAGGTGTAGAACAGGAACACCATCGCCACGATCATCAGCGGCGGGCCGAGCGCGCGGCGGGTCGCCTCCAGCAGCAGCAGCATGCCGACCACCGCCACCGCGACGTCGTAGGTCGTCGGCTGGCCCGGCCGGCCGGCCAGCGCCTCGTAGAAGATGTAGAGATAGGCGGCGCAGAACGCCCCCACCAGCGCCAGCACCCAGTCCAGCACCGGCACGCGGTCGCGCGGGCTCCCGCTCAGGGCCGGATAGGCCATGAAGGTCAGGAACACCGCGAAGGCGAGATGGATCGAGCGCGCCTCGGTCGCGTTCAGGACGAACACGCCGGATATAAAGGGCAGCGGCGAGGCGTACCAGAGCTGGAACAGCGACCACGCGACCGCGACCCAGAACAGCATGGCGCCGACCGCGCCGCGCGGATGACGGGCGCCGGTGTCGGCCTTCGCGACCAGGTCGTCGAGTTCGGGGGACGCGCCAGCGGCGCGCTTAACCTCGTCCGCCATGATTTTGTTCTATCCTTGTCCCAACCAGCAACGTGCGAGGCCGGCCGGGGTTCCGGCGGGAGGCGGATGCCCCTCTCCGCCGGAGAGGGGCATCCGCGAAGGTCACTGCTGGGTCTGCTCGCCCTGCGGGGCCTGGCCGTCCTGCTGGGTCTGGCCGCCCTGCGGGGCGTCGGCCTGGACGGCGTCCATCAGGTTCGCTTCCTCAAAGTAGCGCTGCGAGCCCTCGTGGAGCTGCGCGGTCACGCCGCGCGAGACCATCTCCTCGCGCGTCAGCTCCTGGAACGCGGGGTGCAGGCGCTTGAAGTCGTCCAGGTTCTCGAACACGGCCTTGGTCAGCTCGTACACCGTGTCCCCGGGCACGTCGGCGGTGGAGACGATCGTCGCCCGGACGCCGAAGGTGTCGGTCGGCTCGGGATTGCCCTGGTACATGCCGCCGGGGATCGTCGCCTCGGCGTAGTAGGGGTTCTCGCTGATCAGCTTCTCGACGACGTCGCCGGTCACGTCGACCAGCACGCTCGGGCAGGCGGTCGTGGCCTCCTGGATGGTGCCGCTGGGATGGCCGACCGCGAAGACGATCGCATCGACGTTGTTGTCGCACAGGGCCTGGGCCTGCTCGTTCGGCGACAGCTCGGCCGCAAGGGAGAAATCGTCCATGGACCAGCCATAGGCGTCCATCAGCACTTCCATCGTGCCGCGCGCACCGGAGCCCGGCGGGCCGACGTTGACGCGCTTGCCCTGGAGGTCCTCGAAGGTCTCGATGCCCGAATCCTGCCGGGCGACCACGGTGAACGGCTCGGCGTGCAGCGCGAAGACCGAGCGCAGGTCCTCGATCGCGTTGCCCTGGAAGCGGTCCGTGCCCTGGGACGCATGGTACTGCCAGTCGCTCTGCACGACGCCGAAATCGATCTCGTCGTCGCGCAGCGCGTTCAGGTTGAAGATCGAGCCCTCGGTCGATTCGACCGAGCAGCGGATGCCGTGCTGGTCACGATTGCGGTTGAGCAGCCGGCAGATCGCCCCGCCGGCGGGATAGTAGACGCCGGTGACGCCGCCGGTGCCGATCGTGACGAAACTCTCCTGGGGCTGCTGGGCCTGCGCGCCCGCGGCCGCCGTCATGCCGGCGGCGAAGGTCAGGGTCAGGGCAAGCGTGCGCATGTGTCCTCCTGGTTCTGCTTGGCCGGCGGGATATGCCGCCGGCATTCAAGGAACCGGAAGAGCTGGCGCAGGTTCCCGCCTCAGGAGCCGGCTTGCGGTATGCTCTCCAGCGTCCAGGCCGCCAGGTCGCGCATCACCATGCTCGCGGCCTGGTCGAACGCCGCGATCACCGCCTGCATCGACGCGGCCTCGGCCGGGACGACCGCCTCGAAGGTCCGGCTGGCCTCGATCGTCCGGCCCGGCATGCGCACCAGCTTCGCGGTCAGGCGCATGCGGATGTCGGGAGCCGTCTGCCCGGGCGGGCCGTCGTATTCGGCCTGGAAGTCCCGCAGGTCGGTCTTGAGCAGCCAGTCCGCCCGCAGCCCGACCGTGTCGCGCGCGACCGAGACGATGCGGCCGGTGTTCTCCAGGCTCTCGACGGCCAGGGTCTGGATCAGGCCGGGGGCGCGGTCGGTCCAGTTGACGTCGGCGAAATAGGCCAGCGAGGTCGGCGCGGTCCTGAGCGCGATGCGCGAGACGTCGAGGCCGGAATTGGCCATCGGCAGCTCGACCAGGAGCTGCTGCTCGACCCGGGGCAGGTCGGCCGGAAACTCGGTCGCCGGGGTGAGGGAGTGGAGCTGCGGCGGGTCCTGGAACCCCGGCACGGCGCAGGCGGACAGCGCCAGCGCCGCGGCGAGCGCCAGGCTGCGGAAGAAGGCTCGGGGGGTCGCGGTCATTCCAACTGCACTCCTCGTCTGGTGCCGCCCAGCAGGAAGCTGGCGGGATCGCGCTCGATCCGCGTCGCCAACCGCCCGACATTGGCGGTCAGGTCGCGCACTTCCGTTATCAACAGGTTGATGTCGAACAGGCTGTTCGCCGTGAAGTCGCGGATGGGCTCTCGGTTTTCCCGGACCAGCGCCGCGGCCTGCTCGGCGGCGACGCGCAGCGCCTCGGCCGTCCCGCGCAGCTCGGCCGCGGTCAGCGCCAGCTCCTCGTCGGCGGTGCCGGCCACCTCCCCGAAGGCGGCGAGCGCATCCTCCGCCCGGCCGCCCAGGCGCGCCACGGCCCCGTCCAGCTCGCCCACCAGCGTCCCGACCAGCGCCAGCGTGCGCCTTGCCTCCGCGACCGTCTCGGGCAGCTCCGCCGTCGCCTCGTCGAGCGAGGCGGTGACGTCGCGCACGTTGGCGAGCGTCGCCGTGAAGGCGGCCTCGTTCTCCGGCGACAGGAACGCGGTCAGGCGGTCGGACAGCTCGATCAGGTTGCCGAGCACGAGCGGGGCGGCGTCGAACACCTCCGCCAGCGCCGAGGGACGCGACCGGATCACCGGCACGTCCGCCTCGGCCACCGCCTCGAGCGGCGGCGCCTGCTGCGTGCCCCCGGTGAGCTGGACGAAGGAGGTCCCGGTGATGCCCTGCAGTTCCAGCGAGGCGATCGTGTCGGTCTTGATCGGCGTGCCCTCCTGCACCTCGATCGTGACGCGCACCTGCTCGACGTTCTCGGGGGCGATGCGGATGTCGGTGACGCGGCCGACCGGCAGGCCCTGGTAGCTGACCGGGCTGCCGACCTGGAGCCCGGTCACGGAGCCGGTGAAGTGGATGCGGTAGAGGTCCGTCCCCTCCTCGAAGCTGACCTTGGCGAGCCAAGCCGCGAAGCCGAACAGGGCGACCAGCAGCACCAGCACGAAGCCGCCGACGACGAGGTGGGATGCGCGCGTTTCCATGCCGCTACTCCGCCGCGCGGGCGACGCGCCCGCGCGGCCCGTGGAAATAGGATCTGATCCAGGGATGGGGATCGTCGAGGAGGTTCGCCATCGTGTCGACCCTGATCCGCCGGTCGACCAGCACCGCGATGCGGTCGGCGACGGCGACCAGGCTGTCGAGGTCGTGGGTCACCATGAACACGGTCAGGCCGAGGCTGCGCTGCAGGCTGCGGACCAGCTCGTCGAAGGCGGCGGCCCCGATCGGGTCGAGGCCGGCGGTCGGCTCGTCCAGGAACAGGATCTCGGGGTCGAGCGCCAGGGCGCGCGCGAGGCCGGCCCGCTTGCGCATGCCGCCCGACAGCTCCGACGGGTACTTGGTCCCCGCCTCCGGCGGCAGCCCGGCCATGCGGATCTTGACCGCGGCCAGCTCGCGCACGAGGCCGTCGTCCAGGCCCGTGTGCTCGCGCAGCGGCATCGCGACGTTCTCGGCGACCGTCATCGAGCTGAACAGCGCGCCGTCCTGGAACAGCACGCCCCAGCGGGACTGAAGGCGCATGCGTTCGGCGCGCGAGGCCCGGGACAGGTCGCGGCCGAACACCTCGATGGTCCCGGCCGCCGGCCGCGTCAGCCCGACGATCTCGCGCAGCAGCACCGACTTGCCGGTGCCCGAGCCGCCGACCACGCCCAGCACCTCGCCGCGCCGGACGTCGAGGTCGAGCCCGTCGTGGATCGTCTGCCGCCCGAAGCGGGTGACGACGCCGCGGATGCGGATCACGGGATCGGAAGGAAGGGCTTGGGCAGACATGCGTTCAGACGCCGATGAGGGAGAAGAAGACCGAGAAGACCGCGTCGAGGACGATCACCAGGAAGATGGAGACGACGACGGACTGGGTAGTCAGCCGCCCCACGCTCTCGGCGCTGCCCGACACCTTCAGCCCCTCGTAGCAGCCGACCAGGGCGATGACGAGGGCGAAGACCGGCGCCTTGGACAGGCCGACCAGCAGGATCGGGATGTCGATCGCGTCCCGGAGCTGGATCAGGAACAGCCCGAACGGGATGTCGAGCACGAAGCGCGACATCACCGCCCCGCCCGCCAGCGCCACGACGTTGGCGTAGAAGGCGAGCAGCGGCAGCGCGATCACGAGCGCCAGTGCGCGCGGCAGCACCAGCACCTCGATCGGGTCCAGCCCGAGCGTGCGCAGCGCGTCCACCTCCTGGTTCACCTTCATCGTCCCGATCTGGGCCGTGAACGCCGAGCCGGAGCGCCCGGCGACGATGATCGCGGTCATCAGGATGCCGATCTCGCGCAGGATCGAGATGCCGAGCAGGTCGACGACGAAGAGCTGGGCGCCGAACTGGGCGAGCTGGTCCGCGCCCTGGTAGGCCAGGACGACCCCGATCAAGAAGGACAGCAGCCCGACGATCGGCAGCGCGTTCCAGCCGGTCTTCTCGATCTGGGACAGCAGCGCGGTCACGCGCAGGCGCCGCGGCGAGGCCAGCGTGCGCATCAGGGTCAGCACGACGAGCCCGAAGAACGCCAGGAGGTCGCGCGCCTCGCCCAGCGCCGTCGCGGTCGCGCGCCCGGTCCGCTCGACCATCGCCAGCAGGACGTGGGGACGCTCCGGCGCCGGCGGCGGCCCGGGGTCGGCGGCGCGGGCCGCCGCCATCAGCGGCTCGTGCCCGGGAGAAAGCCCGACGATCGCCGCCGGCGCCCCGGGCCCGCCCAGCATGCGCGCCAGGCGCAGCAGCAGGACGGCGCCCGCCGTGTCCATCACCTCGATCCCGGCGGCGTCGACGGCGCGCACCGGCCCGCCGCCGCCGCCACTGCCGCCCCCACTGCCGCCCCCAGCACCGCCAGGCGCGAGTCGCAGCGCGGCCGCGGCGCGCTCGATCGCCTCGGCGTCGCGC
This sequence comes from Arenibaculum sp., assembly GCF_035998295.1. Classification (NCBI taxonomy): domain Bacteria; kingdom Pseudomonadati; phylum Pseudomonadota; class Alphaproteobacteria; order Rhodospirillales; family Azospirillaceae; genus Arenibaculum; species Arenibaculum sp. The sequence continues at coordinate 18,828 of NZ_DASYHS010000055.1, forward strand.
AGCAGCCAGCGGCCCCGGGCCTCGACCACCCGGCCGCCGCCGCCCTCGCCCCCTGCTGCCGGACGCACGGCCAGCACCCCGCCGGCGCCTGCGCCCCCGTCCCGCATACCGAGGTCTGCATTCGGGGGATCAGGCCGGGGGTCGGGCCGAGAGTCGTTTACGTTGCGTTGCATCACCACTAGGATATGTCACCTGTGAAGCGAACCAGCACGCAGGGGCGGCGTTCCATGGACTTGAAGAACCACATACGCGGCATTCCGGACTTTCCCAAGCCGGGCATCCTCTTCTACGACATTTCCACGCTGCTGGCCCATGCCGCGGCCTGGAAGGAGACCGTGAACCGGCTGGCGGAAGAGATCGCGCCCTACGAGCCGGAGGTGCTGGTCGGCATCGAATCGCGGGGATTCCTGGTCGCGGCCCCTCTCGCCCTGGAACTGGGCCTCGGCTTCGTGATGATCCGCAAGCGCGGGAAGCTGCCCGGCGACATCATCGCCCATACCTACGATCTCGAATATGGGTCCGACACCATCGAGATCCAGGCGGACGCCGTCAAGCCGGGCCAGAAGGCGATCGTGCTGGACGACCTGCTGGCCACCGGCGGGACGATGGCCGCGGCGATCGGCCTGCTGGGGCGGGTCGGGGCGGACGTGAAGGCCGCCGCCTTCATCATCGAGCTGAGCTTCCTGGACGGGCGCAGCAGGCTCGGCGTCCCCGCGCACAGCCTGATCCGGTACGACGAGTAGCCGGCGTCCGGTGTGGCGGACGGGGACCGGCGGCTGTAGTCTCGGCCGCCGGACTTCCCCGAGTTGAGGATTCCTCGAAGCATGACGGACCAGAACCAGAGCGCGCTGCGGGTGCTGCCGCCGCGCATGGTGCCGATGGAGACGCGCGACGGCGTCCGCCTCCATGCCGACGTACACTACCCCGACGCGCCCGGCCCCTTCCCCGTCCTGCTGATGCGCACGCGCCGCGGGCGGCGCCTCGCCGCCTCTCCGGTCCAGGCCCATCCCTCCTGGTACGCCTCCCAGGGCTACATCGTCGCCGTGCAGGACGTCCGCGGGACCGGCACGTCGGAGGGCGGGTTCGACCCGCTCGCCAACGAGGCCGCCGACGGCGCGGACGCCGTCGCCTGGGCCGCCGCCCTGCCCAGCGGCACCGGGGCGGTCGGCATGTTCGGCGTGTCCTACCAGGCGACGGCGCAGCTCCTGGCGCTGGCCGGCGGGGCTCCGGCGCTGAAGGCCGCCTGCCCGGCCATGGCCCGGCGCGTCGACTGGAGCGCGATCGAGCCGTCGGTGCCGATGCTGCATGTCGGCGGCTGGTTCGACCCGACCCTGGACGACGTGCTGGCCTGCTGGAAGGACCTGTCGGCGCGCGCCGGCGCGCCGCAGCACCTCGTCGTCGGCCCGTGGACGCGCCGAAGCTGGGGCCGCCGCCTCGGCGAGACGGATTTCGGGCCCGAGGCGCCGAGCGGCATCGACCTGCTGCAGGTCGCGTGGTTCGACCAGTTCCTCAAGGGGACCGACAGCGGCGTGCTGGAGCGGCCCGCGGTCGAGCTGTTCGACCTCGGCACGCGGCTCTGGCGCGGCTACGAAAGCTGGCCCGGCACCGAGCCGACGGTGCTCCACCTCGCCAGCACCGGGCTCGCCGCGGCGGCGCCCGACGACGGCCTGCTGACGACGGAGCCGCCGGACTGGTCGGTCGACACGATCGTCTGCGATCCCGCGCACCCCGCGGCCGGCCGCATCGACCGCTGGACCGAACGCGCCGAGGCCGACGGGCGCTCCGACGTCGCCTGCTACACGAGCGCCCCGGCGCCGGGGCCGGTACAGCTCTCCGGCGACGTCGCGCTCGAGCTCCACCTGCGGGCCGACCGCCCCGACGCCGAGGTCGAGGCGGTACTTTCGCAGATATGGCCGGACGGCAAGACGTTCGTGGTCGCGGGCTGCCGCGCGCGGATCGGGCCGGACGGGAACGCGGCCCCGCTGCACCTGTCGCTCGGCGCCGCCTGCGCCATGGTGATGCCCGGCAACGTGCTGCGGCTGTCGGTGACGGCGGCCCATGCCGGCGACGAGGCCGGCCCGGTGACGCTGTCGGTCCTCGGCGGGCGCGAGACGCCGTCGCGGCTGCTGCTCCCCCTGGTGTAGCCGAGGACGTTTCGTGACCGAACCGATCGCCTGCGTGCTGGACAAGGCCCGCCCGGAGGACGTCGTCACGTCCCCCTTCCCCCATCTCGTGATCGAGGACGCGCTGCCCGAGGCGACGTATCGCCGCCTCCTCGACACGCGCCCCGAATTCGAGCATGTCGCGTGGAAGGGCCGGATGCCGAGCAACCGCCGCGTCCCCTACCCGGCCAAGCGCATCCTGGAGGATCCGGCGCTCGACCCGGTGTGGCCGGCCTTCTGCCGGCGGCACGTCCTGCCCGACGTTTTCGCCCGCGTCGCCGACCTGTTCCGCCCCCATCTGGAGCGCTGGCACCCGGCGCTGGCGCGCTGGCTCGACGAGGGCGGCCCGCGCCGGCCCGGCCTCCTGGACGCGGACGGGTTCGAGGACTGCGACATGCTGGCCGACGCGCGGCTCGAGCTGAACACCCCGGTCCAGGGGCGGCCGACCTCGGTGCGCGGGCCGCATCTCGACCTGCCGAACCGGCTGTTCTCGGGCCTGTACTACCTGCGCAAGCCCGAGGACGACACGCCGGGCGGCGAGCTGCGGCTGTTCCGCTTCCGCAACGGCCAGCCCTCGCACGCGACCGCCTACGCCATCCCCGACGACCTGGTCGAGGCGGTCAGGACCGTGCCCTACCGGGGCAACACGCTGGTGCTGTTCGCGAACTCGCCCCATGCCGTCCACGGGGTGTCGCCCCGCGCCCAGTCGCCGCATACCCGCAGCTACGTGTTCCTCACCGCCGAGATCGGCCACGACCTGTTCGGGCCGAACCACAACGGTGGCTTGCACAACGCGGCCATGCCGTCATAATTCGCTCGAACGGGGGCAAGAAGCCCGCGACGACGAAGACGGCCAGCGCGGTTGGCAGTGGAGGAACAGGCAGCGTGCGGATTCTCATCGCCGACGACGTCCCCGTGAACCTGAAGCTGCTGGACCTGTTCTGCCAGCGCGCCGGCTACGCGACGGAATGCGTGCATGACGGCGCGGCGGCGGTGGAGGCGGTGTCGCGCGGCGGCTTCGACGTCGTCCTGATGGACATCATGATGCCGGAGATGAACGGCATCGAGGCGACGAAGCGCATCCGCCTGCTGCCCGAACCGCTGTGCAAGGTGAAGATCATCGCGGTCACGGCCAACGCCTCGCACGAGAACCGCCAGGCCTGCATGGCCGCGGGGGTCGACGCGTTCATGCCCAAGCCGATCCGGCCCGACGAGCTGTCGCACCGGATATCCGAGCTGACCGAGCGCATCGGGTTCTAGAGCATCGGGTTCCAGGAAGGACGAGGAGAGCGCCATGGCCCACGAGTTCAACGCGCCGCGGGATGCCGGCGTCCTGCGCAACGACGGCATCGACGGCGAGGCGGTCCGCCGCGCGCGGGTGGACCTGGCGGCGTGCCTGCGCATGGCCGCCCGGCTCGGCCTGCACGAGGGGATCTGCAACCACTTCTCCGCGATGGTGCCCGGCCGGGACGACCTGTTCCTGGTCAATCCCTACGGCCTCGCCTTCCGCGAGATCACGGCATCGAGCCTGCTGGTCTGCGACTTCCACGGCAATGTGGTCGAGGGCGCGGGCGCGCCGGAGGCGACGGCGTTCCACATCCACGCCCGGCTCCACCTGCGCCGGCCCGGCGCGCGCGCCGCCTTCCACACCCACATGCCCTACGCGACGGCGCTCAGCATGGTCGAGGGCGAGCCGCTGGCCTGGGCCGGGCAGACGGCGCTGAAGTTCTACGGGCGCACGGCGGTCGACGAGGCGTATAACGGCCTGGCGCTCGACGAGGCGGAAGGCGACCGCATCGCCGCGGCCATGGGCGGCGCCGACATCGTGTTCCTGCGCAACCACGGCGTGATGGTCGTCGGCCCGACGATCGCCGAGGCCTGGGACGACCTCTACTATCTCGAGCGCACCGCCGAGGCGCAGGTCACGGCCATGAGCACGGGACGCCGGCTGGTGCCGGTCGCCCCCGAGATCGCGCGCAGGACCTGCGAGCAGATGCGGGCCGGCGACGCCGAGAGCGCGCGCCTTCACCTGGAGAGCGTCAAGCGCATCCTGATGCGCGAGGAGCCCGACTTCGCGCATTGAGGCGGCCACCCCTGGCTCTTGGCTAAGCTCCTGCCCCACGCCAACAGCTGATTTTCCTGCGCACCCGATCGATGCCTTTTTTCATTCTTACCGGCCGGCATTTCGTCAGAGAGGCCCCATCAAAGCCTCTCGAGTTCCTCGCGATCAATACGCCCATGATTGACGAGAAGTGTGCGAATTGTAAAAGGGGAGACCTCAAACCGCTCAGCCAGCTCTTGCTGAGCTTCGTCGGAATAATCTCCATCTAGCTCCTCATCCACGACATCGAAGGGGCTGAGAAGCTCTGCGGCAAATGATCTCTGCATCTTCTGGCGGTAGGTATATGACTGCGTCGCAGGAAACAAACGGTCTCCGCCTCTGCTCACAAGGCGGTCGCCTAGCATGCGAGCCAGCTCAAAACGTCGTCCCGTCTTCCACTTCGACCTGAAGACCACTCGGCTCGAATGCGAGTCAGTGTCTAGGGCGTAGGCCATTTCAGGACCAACATCCCTTTCGTTGAGCGCCTTTCTTGCCACGCCAGCCAGACTGGCAAGCCTCTCATCCGAGATTGGGCCGGTTCCTAGACCGGCCTGCTGCCGCACTAACTTAGCGGCATCAGCTCCAAGTTTCCAGGCAGCAATTTCCTGGAATTCGTGAATATCCGGCCGGTACCTCAAATCGAAACCATCTCGCAATGAAACTTCATGCCCATGACGGTCCGCAATCTCCTTAAGATGCCCAGGCGCAAATTTTTCACCAACGACGCTACGAGCTGCCGCAATTTCATCCATAGCTGTTTCACCAAACACCTCGTCACTCTCAATCAAGCTCCGCAGTGTCTCTTCATCTGCTTCAGCCGGATCCTTTCCAAGAAGCGCCTCTAGTCTACGGCGTCGACTTAAAACAGGATCATGCCGTTCCGAAATTACCTCATTCCAAATAACGTCTAAATTAGTATCCGCAATGCTATCCGCACGTAGTTTAGCCTGAACAACTTCTATAAATTCATCAATCATCACCTCAAATATGCTTGAAGGCACTATTACCACAGCATCGCTGATATATCTATAGGCGCCGTCTTGGTCACCTGTCGGCTTTGCCGCAACAATCGTGCGTTTGCCGTCGGAGAAGACGGTAATATTCGGCCAAACATATCCATGGCCGATCGTACTCAAGTGATGAGAGAACGCCCAGTCGGGAGTGGTCGCGCGGGGTTCCCACCGAAGACGCCACCAATTCCAGGCGATCCATTCGGCGAGATGGTATCCGGAAACATAAGGCGCCTTCCGGACAACATTGGCGAGCCCGTCCCTCCCTTCCGTAAGCCAAACGTCGTTCCAACGGAAGCCAATAGCCCCGAAGCACGCGCGCTCCTCTGGAGAACCTTCATCCAGGCCCGCCCAGTCGGTTGTAATCATCAATCGATCCGGCACCGCTTCCTCCATTCTTTCAGGACAAGGGCGCGCATGTCATCGGCATCTTCCAAGCGATAACCGTGATATCCGCCAAGACCGATCTTTGCCTCGTAGACATCACCATGTTCATCAACGCACCACACGTATTTCGGCAGATCGTCGCCTTTGAAGGCGCTGAACATTCCCAACAACACACCGGTCCGGAACAGGTGTTGAGCCTCGGCTCTCTTAATCAACCGATGTCCGTCACACAGAGATTTAGAGGGCCGCGGATTCGCCGGTGGATGGAACCCATAATCACCGGGCGAGCGCTTGTGATGGGCGCTGCCAACGTAAATCAGCTTCGCTGCCAGAGCCTCGCGCCCACTCCTGTCGAGAGTGTCGGGCTTGGCAATACGCCGATCCGGCCTGTTTCCCTGTCTCGTCATCGTAAGATCATATACGGTATCCCCTCGCCTTTCGCCATTTGCAAAGGTCCCACGCTCCCAGTCTGCGCGCATCCGGCCCACTCCAACTCATCCGTGGTCCAGAGGCCCGGGGCTGGTCCCAGGTCACAGGCTCGGCGCGTCTGCCTCTACGCCGGAGTTGCATTTGCACGGCCACCATGGTGCTAGAGTGCGCCCATGGTCGAGATCAGGAAGAAGGCGGCGCTGGTGACCGGCGCCGGACGGCGGATCGGGCGCGCCATCGCGCTCGACCTCGCCGCGCACGGATGGGCGGTCGCCGTCCATTATCGCTCG
>NZ_DASYHS010000118.1:0-2407 GCF_035998295.1 Arenibaculum sp.
GGAAGCAGGCTCTTCAGCTCGGCGATGGCACGTTCGGCGGCAGTCACGGCTCGTTCCAAGTATGCGGTCCAGGACGCGCGCGTCCTCCGCACACTTGGAACATTTTAGCGATATTGGCGCAAATGCCCCTCGGGAGTACCACTGTCGGCAGTTCAGCCCTTCGGGTGGCCCGGAGCCCTGCCCCCTTCCGAGCGCCCTTCGTCGTAGGGGGGCTGGTTCTGCTTCGGTGCGTTGGGCGGGTTCTCGTTCGGCCGTCCCGACTTCCCGGGGCCGCCGGACTCATGCGTCTCGCGGTCGCGTTCCTTCTCGGACATGGCAGGCTCCTCAGCCGAGCTTGAGTTCGTAGAGACCCTTCATCAGGTAGTCGTGCAGCGGCGCCTTCTCGGCGACGTACTCGACGTCGCCGTCGGGCACCGCGCGGGCGGCGGCGATGGCGTCGTCCCAGCGCTCGGCCGCGTAGTCGCCGCGCCCGATCAGCATCACGGCCTTCAACTCGTCGCGCTGCTCCGTCGACAGGGAGGCGATGTGGTCCTTGAGGGCCGCATAGTCGGCGTTGCCGACCGAATCGAGAATCCTCAGGCTGTCGAGGTCGGTCGGGTTGCGGTCGCGCTCGCGCGACTGGTCGCCGAGATCGACGTCGTACAGCTTGTTGACGAGACGGTCGCGAACGGCCAGGGCGCGGGCCGCCAGATCGGCGACGCGCTTGACCTCCTCCACGGACAGTTGGTCCAGCATGGAGCTTCTCCTCGTGTGTGCGGAGGGGTTCAGGCTTGGCCGCGGGCCGGCCCGCGCTTGAAGATCTTGACCGCCGTCGGGCCGGTGTCGCCCATCGACTCGACGTAATCGACCTTGTCCCCGACCTGGAGATCCTCCAGGCCGTCGTCGATGACGCTGTTGCGGTGGAAATAGAGCTGGCTTCCCTCGGAAGTCAGGATGAACCCGTGGTCCTCGGCGGGATAGAGCTGGGACACCTGCCCCGGCTCCCTGACCGCATGGGACTTCACGTCGCCGCGGAGCTGGGATTTGTAGGACTTGAGCTGGCGCTCGGCGGCGGCGAAGGCGTCCCGGATCGAGGTATGGACGTCGGGGTTCGCGTATTTCTCCTTCGCCCTCTTGGGCTGGCGGCTGACGACCAGCTCGCCGCCCGGCACGACCATCTCGATGTGGACGTCGTAGACATTGCCCGTCTGGTGCGACTGGTGCTGCGCCTCGACCGCCACGCGGCAACCGACCATGCGGTCGAACAGCCGCTCCAGCTTCTCGACCCGGCCGCGGATGTCGGCTTCCAACTCGGGCGAGGACGGGATGTTGTGAAAGGCAATATCCAACGGGGTTTGCATCTTTCGGGCACCCTTTGTACCTATGACGGTCAGTAGCCAACAGCCGCCCCCGCCGGATGTCTCGGCCCCTTCACGCCTCCGGCGTCGGTCCCGGATCGCGGCGCTCCAGGTTGTCGGCGATGCGCCCGCGCAGCACCCCGAAATCGATCCCGTGGACCGAACCGGCACCGGCGAGGTCGAGCGCGTGCACCGCCGCCGCCCCCATCGCGATGCACGGGCCCATCACCCGCACGCTCGACAGCGCGCCCACGTCGCCGTCGATGCAACGGCCGGCCGCCACGAGGTTGTCCGCCCCCGGCGGAAGCATGGACGCCAGCGGCACGTAGTGCATGTGGTCGTCGCCGAACTCCTCCCAGTGGGAGGAGGATTCGTCCTGATGCCCCTCGATCGGCCAGGAGCAGCGCGCGACCGCGTCGGGAAACCGCGTGCCGGCGCGCACCTCCTCTACGCCGAGCGAGTGTGCGCCGACGATCCAGCGGGTCTGGCGCACGCCCGGCTGGCCGTAGCTGCGCACGCGCGCACGCCCCAGCCGCTCGGGGAACTGCTCGTGCAGGAAGGCGACCAGCCGGTCCACCTGGGCGCGGCCCTCCAGCACGGCGCGCGACATCGCCACCGGGTCGAGCGGCGTCGGCAGATGGGTCATGTTGACGAGGCAGAGGTCGCGGCCCGGGAACGAGAACAGGAACCCGTCCTGCCGGGCGAGGCCGTAGTCCGCCCCCTTCTCGCGCAGCCGCGCGTGGATCTGCTCGCGCGTGCCGGCCGGCGCCTGCTCGTCGACGCCTTCCAGGGTGAACATCATCGTGCCGAAGACCGGCACCGCCGGCTCGCGCACCTCCAGCCCGGCGAGCCAGGCGAGAACGGCGTCGCCGCTGGCGTCCACGAAGCCGCGGGCGGCGACCTCGACGTCGCCGTGGCGGGTCGCGAGACGCAGCCGCGTCAGCCGGCGGCCCTCGACCGCCACCTCGCGCAGCACGGCGCCCAGCAGCGGGACGACGCCCGCGGCCGACACCGCCTGCTCCATCCAGCGCGCGAGCGCGGTCTCGTCGTAATGGACGATGATGCTGTTG
>NZ_DASYHS010000233.1:0-5669 GCF_035998295.1 Arenibaculum sp.
CCCGCCCGGGCGGCCGGGGGCAGCGGCCAGGGACAGCACTCCCACAGGAACCCGCCGAGGGGGCCGGCCTCGGCCTCGACCACCGTGCCGTCGCACGACAGCACGCCGGCGAAAGCCGGTCCGGGTACGTCCAACGAAGCCGCGGGCGCCGCGCGCCCCGAAACGGTCTTCATCGGCGGTGTCCTCGAAAGTGGGGTGGCGAGCGATAGTAGCGGCACGCGGCCGCCGGCGGCAACGCCGCCCGGCCTCCTCCTCTCCCGTGCAGGCACGGGAGAGGAGGAGGCGGCGCCGGCGCTACGTCACGCCCCGCGCGTCGGCGCTACATCACGCCCAGATCGCGCGCCGTCGCGTCGATGGCGCGGGTGGCGCGTTCGACCAGGTCGTCGACCTCGTCGCGGGTGATGACCAGGGGCGGGGCGAGGACCATCGTGTCGCGCACCGCGCGCATCACCAGGTCGTTGGCGAAGCAGTGGTCGCGGCACATCTGGCCGATCTTGCCGCCGCCCGGCCAGAAGGTCCGCCGCTGCCTGTCCTTGACCAGTTCGATCCCGGCGATCAGCCCGACGCCGCGCACCTCGCCGACCAGCGGATGGTCGGCGAAGGCTTCGCGCAGGCGCTGCTGGAGATAGGGGCCGATGTCGGTGCGCGTGCGCTCGACCAGCCCGTCGCGTTCCAGGATCGCGATGTTCTCCAGCGCGACCGCGCAGGCCAGGGGATGACCGGAATAGGTGAAGCCGTGGTAGAACTCGCCCCCGTCCTCGACCAGCGTGCTCGCGACGCGCCCGCCGACCATCACCGCCGACAGCGGCACGTAGCCGGACGTGATCCCCTTGGCCAGGGTCATGATGTCGGGCTCGATCCCGTAGAGATCGCTGCCGAACCAGTGCCCGGTGCGCCCGAAGCCGCAGATCACCTCGTCGGCGATCAGCAGCACGTCGTGCTCGCGGCAGATCCGCACCACCTCGGGCCAGTAGCTTTCGGGCGGGATGATGACGCCGCCGGCACCCTGGATCGGCTCGCCGATGAAGGCGGCGACGCTGTCGGGGCCGAGCTCGAGGATCTTCTCCTCCAGCAGCCGGGCGGCATGCCGGCCGAACGCCTCCGGGTCCATGTCGCCGCCATGGCCGTACCAGTAGGGCGGCAGGACATGCGTGAAGCCCGGCAGCGGCAGGTCCGCCTGGCCGTGCATCGGCGCCATGCCCGAGAGGCTGACCGCGGCCATGGTCGAGCCGTGGTAGCCGTACTGGCGGCCGATGAAGGTCTTCTTCCCGGGCTTGCCGCACAGGTTCCAGTAGTGGCGGACCAGCCGGACGACGGTGTCGTTCGCCTCCGAGCCGGAATTGGCGAAGAAGACGTGGTCCAGCCCCGCGGGGGTCAGCGCGGACAGCTTCTCCGCCAGGGCCACCGAGGGGATCGTCGCGGTCTTGAAGAAGGTGTTGTAGTAGGGCAGCTCCAGCATCTGGCGATGGGCGACGTCGGCCAGCTCGCGCCGGCCGTAGCCGACATTGACGCACCACAGCCCGGCCATGCCGTCGAGGATGCGCCGGCCGTCGCTGTCCCAGAGATGGACGCCGTCGGCGCGCGTGATGATCCGGCTGCCGCCTTCGTCGGCGAGCGCCTTGTAGTCGGTGAAGGGGTGCAGGTGGTGGGCGGTATCGGCGCGCCGCCAGTCGGCGGCGCTGCGCGAGGCGTGGATGTCCATGGGTCGTTTCCGATGGTCTGGTCGAGCGAAGGGCGGATCGCGGCCCCGTGGGGCCGGACCATCAGGCCGGCGGGTTGTAGCCGATGCGCGCGCACAGGACCATCAGGTCTTCCTTGCGGGTGCGGGCGCTCCGGGTCCGGGTCGGTCTCATCGGTGGCATGGAGCAGTCCGGGACGGTACGGGGTGTCGTCGGGTTGCACCCCCAGTGTAGCCGATCCCGGCGGGCGGGGAAAGCAGCCGTCCCCTGGCGGGCATTCCCCGGGACCCGCCCCACTATGGAATGCAATCGTTGACGGGGGCGGCCGGGGTCTGTAGCTTCCGTTCACCATGATGGATCGGATGCTGACCCTGCTTCGACTTACGATCCCGGCCTCCCTCGGAGTCCGGTTCGTCCGTCGTCGCCCCCGTCAGCCAGTCCGTCCGCCATGTCCCCCGCGCAAAGCCGCATAAGACCGATCCATCAGACCAGTCACCTGGCCTGCCACGTCCGCCACCGGACGGCGGTCGCGCGCACCCGTCACATGCCCCTCCTTCGTCCACCGGCCCCCCTCCGCTGCGGTCCCCTGCCCAGCGTACCCCTGCCCAGCATGCCGCCGAGACGATGAACACGAAGGAGCGACCTCCCATGCGCACGATGCCCCACCACCGCTACCAGGCCTATCCCCGCGTCGACCTGCCGGACCGCCAATGGCCCGGCCGGGTCCTGACGGCGCCGCCGGCCTGGTGCTCGGTCGACCTGCGCGACGGCAACCAGGCCCTGATCGAGCCGATGGGCCCCTCGCAGAAGCTGCGCCTGTTCAACGCGCTGGTCGAGATCGGCTTCAAGGAGATCGAGGTCGGCTTCCCGGCCGCCTCGCAGACCGACTTCGACTTCGTGCGCCTGCTGATCGAGCGCGACCTGATCCCCGAGGACGTCACGATCCAGGTCCTGACCCAGGCGCGCGAGCACCTGATCCGCCAGACCTTCGAGGCGGTGAAGGGGGCGAAGCGGGTGATCGTCCATCTCTACAACTCGACCTCCGAGCTGCAGCGCCGGGTCGTGTTCGGGACGGACCAGGCCGGCATCGTCGGCATCGCGGTCGAGGGCGCGAAGCTGGTGCGCGACGTCGCGGCCGAGCATCCCGGCACCGAATGGACGTTCCAGTATTCGCCCGAGAGCTTCACCGGCACCGAGCTGGACTTCGCGCTCGACGTCTGCCACGCCGTCATGGAGGTGTGGCAGCCGACGCCCGAGCGCAAGGTGATCCTGAACCTGCCGGCCACGGTCGAGATGTCGATGCCCAACGTGCATGCCGACCAGATCGAGTGGTTCTGCCGCAACCTGCGCAACCGCGAGTCCGCGATCATCAGCCTGCACCCGCACAACGACCGCGGCACGGCGGTCGCGGCGGCCGAACTGGGTCTGCTGGCGGGGGCGGACCGGGTCGAGGGCACGCTGTTCGGCAACGGCGAGCGCACGGGCAACGTCGACCTGGTGACGATGGCGCTGAACCTGTTCTCCCAGGGCGTCGACGCCGGGCTGGACTTCAGCGACATCGACGGCATCGTGGGCATCGCGACCGAGTGCACGCAGCTCCCGGTGCATCCGCGCCATCCCTATGCGGGCGAGCTGGTCTACACGGCGTTCTCCGGTTCCCACCAGGACGCGATCAACAAGGGCATGGCCGCGCTGAAGAAGGCGAACAGCGATACCTGGGAAGTGCCTTACCTGCCGATCGACCCGGCCGACGTCGGCCGCACCTACGAGGCGGTGATCCGCATCAACAGCCAGTCCGGCAAGGGCGGGGCCGCGTTCATCATGGAACGCGACCACGGGCTGGTGATGCCGAAAGGCCTCCAGGTCGAGTTCGGGGCGCTGGTGAAGCGGCTGACGGACCAGAGCGGCACCGAGATGTCGTCCGACGACATGTGGCAGGCCTTCGAGCACGAATACATCGCCCGGACCCAGCCTTTCGACTTCATCGACCACCAGACCCTGCCGGCATCGGGCCGTCCGGGCCAGCGCGTGCTGACCGCGCGCATCGTCCAGGACGGGGTGGAGAGGACGATCGAGGGCGCCGGCACCGGCCCGATCGACGGCTTCGTGAACGCGCTGGCCGCGCAGTGCGGGGTATCGGTACGGGTGATCGACTATCGCGAGCATTCCGTCGGCGCCGGCGCCGACGCGGCCGCCGTCGCCTATGTCGAGATCGAGGCGCCGGAAGGCCGTCCGCGGTTCGGCGTCGGCCGGGACCGCAACATCGTGTCGGCCTCCCTGCGCGCGGTGCTGAGCGCGGTCAACCGCATGCGCGCGGGGTAGGGAGCCGAAGGCCGATCGGGGCATGGCCCCCCGGAGGTAGCCGGATCGCATCCGGCCGCCGCCCCAAGGGGCCGAGCGGCGAGGGGCGGAGCCATGCTATCCCGTTGGTTCGGACCGATTCCCATCGACGGAACCCCGAACCAGGATGGCATTCATGACCGGCTCGCGCTCCGCCCCGATCCTCGCCCTCTTCCTGGCGTCCCTGATGGCGCTGGGATGCGCCGCCACCGGCGACGCCGTCGTGATCGAGGAGACCGGCACCGAGGAGCAGGTGCTGGCCGCGGCCGCCCGGCAGGAAGCGCTAGAGACGCTGCCCAGCCACGACGTGCTCGAATGGGCGGCGCCGGACGGCAGCGTGCAGGGGCGCATCGTCCCGCTGCGCAGCTTCCGCGGCGAGGACGGCCGGTTCTGCCGCGAGTTCTCCGAAGAGGTCACGTCCGGCGAGGCGGTCGACCGTTTCACGGACGTCCGCTGCCGGACGGACGAGGGCCGCTGGCTGCGCCCCACGCCCTGAGGCCCCACGCCCTGGGGGCCCACGCCCTGGGGAAGGACGCCGGAGCCGGGCCGCGGCTCACTCCCATCCGGATTCCAGCACCGACTGCTCTTCGGCGGGGTCGAGCTGTTCCAATGTGGAGGGCCGTTCCGGCTCGCCCTCGATAGGCTCGTCCAGCCACGTCCAGTCCAGCTCGGCCGCCGATGGCGGGCGCGCGACCTCCCTCCAGGAGAGGGTCTGCTGGACGACCGTCGCCGGCGCGGAGTCGTCGCCGTTGCCCCGGACGCTGAAGGTCGGGTTTCCGGCTGCGCTCCTCAGGGCGTCGGGGTTGCTCGGGTCGGCCGGAATCTCGACGGTCGTCGAGCTGCCCGTCCCCGCGGTCGTGGTTCCGGTGCTGCCCGTGCTGCCCGGAACGGCCGCACCCGGGGAACTGCCGAGGGCCGGACCGGCGGACGGGGAGCCTCCCGGTGCGGCCGTGTCCGGAGCCGCACCTCCCGCAGGGCCGAGACCATTGCCCGGAGCCGCGGCGGAGCCGCTGCCTCCGCTTCCGGAACTGCCGGCCGTATCGCCTCCGGGGCCGGACCCGCCGCTGCCGGCCGTATCGCCTCCGGGGCCGGACCCGCCGCTGCCGGCCGTATCGCCTCCGGGGCCGGACCCGCCGCTGCCGGCCGTATCGCCCCCGGGGCCGGACCCGCCGCTGCCGGAGCCGGACCCGCCGCCGCCGGTGCCACCGTCGGGGCCGGATCCGCCACCGTCGTCTTCGGGACCACCGTCTCCCTCGTCACCACCGGCGCCGCCGTCACCCTCGGCGCCACTATCGCCTCCGGCACCACCGTCACCCTCGGCACCGCCATCACCCTCGGCACCGCCATCACCCTCGGCACCACTATCGCCTCCGGAGCCGCCGTCACCTTCGGTGCCACCGCCCTCCGAGCCTTCACTACCTTCAGCACCGCCGCCTTCGGCACCCTCGGCACCGCCGCCTTCGGCGCCACCCTCGGCACCGCCTTCAGCGCCGCCCTCGGCGCCACCCTCGGCACCGCCCTCTGCGCCACCCTCGGCGCCGCCTTCAGCACCGCCCTCGGCACCGCCCTCGGCGCCGCCTTCAGCCCCACCCTCGGCGCCGCCTTCAGCACCACCCTCGGCGCCGCCTTCAGCACCACCCTCGGCGCCGC
>NZ_DASYHS010000146.1:0-21668 GCF_035998295.1 Arenibaculum sp.
ACCGGGCTGGCCGGCACCTACGGCACGCTGACCCAGCAGGCCGACGGCACCTATGCCTATGCCGTCGACAACGACGACGCGGCGGTGAAGATCCTGGCGGCGGGCCAGACGCTGACGGACACCTTCGTCTACACGATCTCCGACGGCAACGGCGGCACGGCGACGGCGACGCTGACGGTCACGATCCAGGGGGAGAACAATCCGCCGATGGCGGTCGCCGACACCGCGACGATCGCAGAGGACGCGGCGGCGCCGGCCACCGGCACCGTACTTGCGAACGACCAGACCAGCGACGATGGCGAGACGCTGTCGGTTTCGGCGATCCGCACCCAGGGCGGCACGACGGGCACGATCGGCACGGGCCTCGCGGGGACCTACGGCACGCTGACCCAGCAGGCGGACGGCACCTACAGCTACGCCATCGACAACGCCGATGCGGCGGTGCAGGCGCTGGCCGTCGGCCAGACGCTGACCGACGCCTTCGTCTACACGCTCTCGGACGGGCAGGGCAGCACGACCACGGCGACCCTGACGGTGACGATCCAGGGCACGAACGACGCCCCCGTCGCGGTCGCCGACACCGCGACGACCGCCGAGGACGCGGCGGCGCCCGCGACCGGCACCGTGCTGGCGAACGACACCGACACCGACACCGCGGACACCCTGACGGTCACCGCGATCCGGACCCAGGGCGGTACGGTGGGCGCCGTCGGCACCGGTCTCTCCGGCACCTACGGGACGCTGACGCAGCAGGCGAACGGCACCTACAGCTACGCCGTCGACAACGCCAGCGCGGCCATCCAGGCGCTGGCGGTCGGCCAGACGCTGACCGACGCCTTCGTCTACACGATCTCGGATGGCAACGGCGGCACGACGACGGCGACGCTGACGGTCACGATCCAGGGCACCAACGACGCCCCCGTCCCGCTCATCCCGCTGCCCGACGCGACCGGCGCCGAACTGCGGCCGATCACCGTCACGGTGCCGGCCGGCGCCTTCGGCGACGTGGACCTCGGCGACGTCGTGACCCTGTCGGCCAGGCTCGCCGACGGGAACCCGCTGCCGTCCTGGCTGGTGTTCGACCCGACGACCAGGAGCTTCAGCGGAACGCCGCAACGTGGCGACGCGGCCACCTACGCCATCGTGGTGACCGCTACCGACCTGGCCGGCGCGACCGGGACTTCGACCTTCTCGCTCCGCCTCGACGCGTCCCCCGCCGCGCCGCCGTCCGAGCGCCCGCCGGTCGAGCCCCCGCCGCCGCCCCCGCCGCCGCCGCCCGACGGGCTGCCGGGCAATGGCGGCCTCATCACGCCGCAGACCGACCCGAGCCAGGACGGGTTGTTCACCCCGATCGGGCAGGACGCTCGCGGCCGGCAGAACGGCGCCGATGCCCTGTCCTTCCTGCGCGACGTCGGGAACGGCCGCACCCAAGGGCTCGAGCTGTTCGTCGCCGGCACGGTCGGCAACCAGGTGATGCTGGCGGAGAACAACCACTCCTTCCAGGTGCCCAAAAGCATCTTCCGGCACACCAACCAGCAGGAGCGGCTCACCTACGAGGCGAAGCGGCCCGACGGCACGCCGCTGCCGTCCTGGCTGCAGTTCGACGCGGAGAACCTCAGCTTCTCCGGCACGCCGCCGGCGGACGCGACGGGCACCGTCGAGATCTCCATCGTCGCCCGCGACGCCCGCGGCAACGAGGCGACCGCCCAGTTCCGGGTCACGGTCGGCCGCGACGTCGATGGCGGCCTGCCCGGCGACAACCCGCAGGACGCCGGCACCCCGCCGCCCGAGACGGAGGGGCAGGTGCCTGGCGAACCCGTCCCCGGCGAACCCGGTGCCGACCCTGCTGCCGACCCTGCCGCCGGACCGGCCGGAACGCCGGACGGAGCGCCGGACGGAGCACCCGGTGGCCCGGCCGGGGAGGGGGAGCCCGCCGAGGAGGCGCCCGGGCCGCAGGCCGTGCTGGAAGGGGCGGGCATCCGTCCCGTCCAGGTCGCCGATGCCTGGACGCTGGCGACCGATGCCGGCTCCGAAGGGCCGGCCTCCTTCGCGGCACAGCTTCGGGCCGCCGGGCGCCAGGGCCTGATCGCCGAGGGCCGCGCCATCCTCGAAAGCCTGGCGCGGGCCGCCGCGCCGGCTTCCGACACCAGTACCGACACCGGCCGCAATGCCGCCTGACCGATACCCGAGACACGAACCCGACGTGATGACCAGATCCTCTCCCGATCCCCGCGGCAGGCGCTTCGCTTCCGCCCTGCTGCCGGCAACGGCCCTCCTGCTGCTGTCCGCCTGCGCCGTCTCCCCGGAGCCGATCGGCGACGGGCTCCATCTCTCCCGCGCGATCGCGGAGAAGGAGGCGCTCTATGCCGGCCAGGAGCCGCTCACCGGGCCGCTGACGCTTTCCGAGGCGATCGCCCGCGCCCTCAAGTACAACCTGGACCATCGCCTCGCGCTGATGGAGGAGGCGGTCCAGGAACGCCAGCTCACGCTCGCCAACTTCAACATGCTGCCGCGCCTCGCCGCGAATGCCGGCTACACGACGCGCACCAACGAGAACCTCACCGTCAGCCGGTCGGAGCGGACCGGCATCACCTCTCCCGACCCGTCCCTGTCGACCGATGCCGAGCGCTGGACCGGCGACATCTCGTTCACCTGGAACCTGCTGGACTTCGGCGTCAGCTACTTCCAGGCGCAGCAGCAGGCGGACCGGACGCTGATCGCGGTCGAACGGCGCCGCCGCGTCATCAACAACATGGTCAAGGAGGTGCGCAGCGCCTACTGGCGCGCCGCGACCGCCCAGCGGCTGCTGCCGCTGCTCGACC
Organism: Arenibaculum sp.; assembly: GCF_035998295.1. Taxonomy (NCBI): domain Bacteria; kingdom Pseudomonadati; phylum Pseudomonadota; class Alphaproteobacteria; order Rhodospirillales; family Azospirillaceae; genus Arenibaculum; species Arenibaculum sp. The sequence continues at coordinate 2,823 of NZ_DASYHS010000146.1, forward strand.
CCATCCTCGCCGACGCCCAGGGGGCGCTGGAGGCGACCGACGAGATCGAGCGCGACCTCCTGCAGCCGCCGCTCGCCACGCTGGAATACCGCAAGACCATCCTCCAGGTGATCGCGCAGCTCCGGCGCCTGCGCTCGGAGCTGTCGGTGGCGCGCGCCCAGCTCGCCGCCCTCATCAACGTGCCGCCCGGGGAGCCCCTGAGCGTCGTGATGCCGGACGACCGCGACGTGGACGACGTCGGCGTCAGCCTGCCCGACGACATCGCCGAGCTGGAGCTCTACGGCCTCACCTACCGGCCGGAGCTGCGCGAGGAGGTCTACCAGGAGCGGATCGACGGCAACGGCGTGCGCAAGGAGATGCTGCGCATGCTTCCGGGCGTCTCCCTGCTCAGCTCGGTGAACTTCGATTCGAACTCCTTCCTCATCAACCAGGTCTGGGCCGAGGCCGGCTTCCGGGCGACGTGGAACCTGCTCGGCCTGATCCAGGGGCCGCGCGCCGTCGAGGCGGCCGAGACGCAGGCGGCCTTGACCCGGACGCGCCGGCTCGCCGTCAGCGTCGCGGTGATCACCCAGATCAACGTCAGCTACCAGCAGTACAGGCAGGCGCTGGAGAACTACGAGACCGCCTACGAGATCAGCAAGGTCGAGGAGCGCATCCTCCAGATGGCGGAGGATGCGAGCGAGCTGGAAGCGGAGGCGGAGCTGGAGCGCATCCGCCGCGCCGCGTCCTCGATCGCCGCACAGCTCGACCGCGACCGCAGCCTGGCCGAGGTCGAGGCGGCGCTGGCCAACATCTATCTCTCGATCGGAGTGGACACGCTGCCGGCCGCCCTCGAGCCCGATGACCTCGAGGCGCTCCAGGGGGAGGTCTTGGCGGCCCTGGAGCGGTTCGAGCGCGGCGAGCTGCCGCCGCTGCCGGAGCCGGCCGCCGGGGAGGAGACGGAACCGGTAGCCGAAGAGGCGACGGAACCGGTTGCCCATGGGGCGGTCGAGCCGGTCGTCGACGGGGTGATGGAGCCGACGTCGTGAGGAGGTTCGCGGCCGTCCTCGTTCTCGCCACCCTGCCGCTGGCCATGCCGGCCGCGGCCCAGGATGCCCTGCCGGACCTCTCGGGCGTGGACGCGGCGCTCTCCTCGGAGGTCGAGGTGACCCGCCAGATCCGTGCCCAGATCACGCCCCGGCGCAGCACGTCGATCTCCGCCCCGATGACCGGCAGGATCGTGGAGATCGACCTGCGCGACGGCGACCGCTTCGAGACGGGCCGCGTCCTGGTCCGCTTCGACTGCGCGCTGCCCGACGCCCAGCTCGCCCGCGCCCGCGCCGGCCTCGAGAAGCGGCAGAGCGTGCACGAGGTCAACAAGCGGCTGAACAAGCTGGGCTCGGTCAGCACGCTGGAGCTGCAGGTGAACGCCGCCGAGGTCGCCGAGGCGACGGCCGAGCAGCGGCTCGCCCGCACCATGGTCGAGCGCTGCGTGGTCGCGGCACCGTTCGCGGGCCGCGTCGGCGAGGTGGCGGCGCGCCAGTACCAGTTCATCGGCGAGGGCCAGCCGATGCTGGAGATCCTCGACGACGGCGACCTCGAACTGGAGATGATCGTGCCGTCGCGCTGGATCGCCTGGCTGCGGACGGGCCACCGCTTCGACGTCGCGGTGGAGGAGACCGGGCGCACCTATCCGGCGGAGGTCGCGCGCCTGTCGAGCCGCGTCGACCCCGTCAGCCAGTCGATCAAGGTCTACGGCCGCATCGTCGGCGACACCTCCGACCTACTGGCGGGCATGAGCGGCAGCGCCACCATCCTCCCGCCGGAGCGGCCGTGAGCGAGAGCCTCAACCGCAACCTCCTGCGCCTGACGACGCTGCTCCAGCTCGAGCAGCGGGCGCGCCGGGCGGCTCCGGACGAGCTCGCCTTCGTGATGGTCAACGAGACGGCCGGCCTGCTGCCCTACCGGCAGGCGGTGCTGTGGCGGTGCGCCCGGCGCGGCGACGGCCGCGTGCTGGCGGTGTCCGGGGTGGCCGATCCCGACGGCGACGGCCCCTATCTCGCATGGCTGAGGCGCCTGCTGCGCCGGGTCGCCGGCGGCCCGCGGGCGCAAGCCATCCATGCCTTCGGCCGCCAGGACGTCGCGGACGACCCGGACTTGGACGCGGGCTGGCGGGAATGGCTGCCGGACGCGGCCCTGTGGGTGCCGCTCGCCGATCCGGCGGGCCGGCTCGGCGGCGGGCTGCTGTTCGTGCGCGGCGAGCCCTGGGGCGAGGCGGAGCAGCATCTCTTCGGCTATCTCGGCGAGGCCTACGGCCATGCCTGGGCCGCGCGGACGGGGCGGGGCGGCTTTGGCGCCGGCTGGCGCCCCCGCCTCGGCGGCGCGCGCACGGCCGCCGCGGCCGCCGTCCTCCTGCTGGCCGCCGCCTTCATTCCGGTCCGCCAGTCCGTCCTCGCCCCGGCCGAGGTCGTGCCGACCGCGCCGACGCTGGTGCGTGCCTCCATCGACGGGGTCGTCGACCGCGTCCACGTCGATCCCAACCAGCCCGTGGAGACCGGGCAGCCGCTTCTCTCTCTGGACGCGACGCGGCTCCAGGCCCGGCTCAAGGTCGCGCTCAAGGCCCGCGACATCGCCCGCGCCCAGTACCTGCAGGCGATCCAGCAGGCGGTCGCCGATCCGCGCGCGAAGGCCCGCCTCGCGGTGCTGGAGGCGGAGGTCGAGCAGCAGGGCGCCGAGGTCGAGTACGTCCAGAGCCTGCTCGCCCGGGTCGAGATCGCCGCGCCCCATGCCGGCATCGCGATCTTCGACGACGTCAACGAGTGGGCGGGGCGGCCGGTCTCGACCGGCGAGCGGATCCTGCTGCTCGCCGACCCCGCGAAGGTCGAGCTGGAGATCCGCGTGCCGCTGAGCGATGCGCTGGCCTTGGCGCTGGAGCCCGGGGCCGAGATCGCCTTCTTCCGCAACGTCGCGCCCGACCGGCCGGTCGACGCGCGGCTCGCCTCGGCGAGCTACCGTTCGGCGCCGACGCCGGACGGGGTACGCGCCTACCGCGTCACCGCGGCCTTCGCCGACGGGGCGGAGCCGCTGCGCATCGGCCTGGAGGGCGTGGCGAAGATCTACGGCCCGGAGACCACCGCCGCGATGTGGGTGCTGCGCCGGCCGCTGGCCGTCGCCCGTCAATGGCTCGGCCAATGACGGCTGTGCCGGCCCTCTCCGCCGGTCCGCCCGGCGCGGCGCCGCTGCCGGTCCTGCGCGACGACTTGGTTCTGCACGAGGGGCCGCGCGCGCGCGACGGCTCGCCGACCTGGACCCTGTACGACCCGGCGGCCAACAGGTTCTTCCGGATCGGCTGGGCGGAGTTCGAGATGCTGGCCCGCTGGGGCCTGGGCACGGCCGAGGCCGTCGCTGGCTCGGTCTCGCGCGAGACGCCGATCCGGGCCGAGACGGAGGCGGTGGCCGACCTCGCGCGCTTCGTCGAGGCGAGCGGGCTGGTCGCGGTGCGCGGCGAGCGCGCGGTCGCGGCGCTGGTCGAGCGGCAGGCGCGCCGGCGCACGGCCCTGCCGCTGTGGATGCTCAAGAACTACCTGTTCCTGCGCGTCCCGCTGCTGCGGCCCGACCGGTTCCTCGACGCGGCCCTTCCCTGGCTCGCCTGGCTCTTCACGCCCGCCTTCCTGCGGGTCGTCGGGCTGACGGCGCTGCTGGGACTGTTCCTGGTCGTCCGCCAGTGGGAGACGTTCACCCACGGCTTCCTCCACGTCGTGACGCCGGAAGGCATGCTGATGACGGGAGCGGCGCTGCTGGCGGCCAAGGTGCTGCACGAGTTCGGGCACGCCTTCGCGGCCAAGCGGTACGGCTGCCGCGTGCCGTCGATGGGCGTCGCCCTGCTGGTGCTGTGGCCCGTGCTCTGGACCGACACGACGGATGCCTGGCGGCTGCGCTCGCGCCGCCAGCGCCTCGCCATCGACGGCGCCGGCATCGTCGTCGAGCTTGCGCTGGCGGCGTTCGCCTCGGTCGCCTGGGTGCTGCTGCCGGACGGGCCGCTGCGCACCGGGGCCTACCTGCTGGCTGGCGTCACCTGGATCGCGACGCTCGCGGTGAACCTGAACCCCCTGATGCGCTTCGACGGCTATTTCCTGCTGTCGGACTGGCTCGACGTGCCGAACCTCCAGGACCGGTCCTTCGCGCTCGCGCGCTGGCGGCTGCGCGAACTGCTGTTCGGCTTCGGCGACCCGCCGCCCGAGAGCATGGCCGCTTCCCGGCGCCGGTGGCTGATCGCCTATGCGGCGGCGGTGTGGGTCTACCGCTTCTTCCTGTTCCTCGCGATAGCACTGCTCGTCTATCACCTCGCCTTCAAGCTGCTGGGGCTGTTCCTGTTCGTGGTCGAGATCGTCTGGTTCATCGTGCGTCCGATCTGGACCGAGCTTCGCGTCTGGTCGTCGCGCCGCCGCGACCTCCGCGTCAACCGCAACACGGTGCTGGCGTTCGGCATGCTGGCGGCGCTGGTGGCGCTCGCCGTCGTGCCCTGGCACGGCAAGGTGAGCGCGCCGGCGCTCCTGCGCGCGGAACGCGAGGCGGTGCTGTACGCGCCGGGGCCCGGCCGCATCGCCGGCATGGCCGGGGGCACCGGCACGGCCGTCGCCGAAGGGGCGGCCGTGTTCCGGCTCTCCTCGCCCGACCTCGACCACCAGATCGAGGGGGCGCGGCTCAAGATCGCGGGCATGCAGACCCAGATCGGCCTGGATGCCGCCGATCCCGAGATGGCGCGCCGCGCGGAGGTCGCGTGGCAGGAGCTTCTCGCCTCGGCGGCCGAGCTGGAGGCGCTGATCGCGCAACGCGACCTGCTGACCCTGCGCGCGCATTTCCCCGGCGTGCTGGCCGACGTGCCGCGCTGGATCGTGCCCGGCACCTGGGTGGCGGAGGGCGAGGCGCTCGGCATCCTGCGCAGCGCGCAGGCCTGGACGGTCGAGGCCTTCGCCGCGGAGGCCGACCTGGAACGGCTGCGGGGCGCGGCGCGGGCATCCTTCCTTCCCGACGACCTCGACGTCGGCCCGGTCCCGCTCCGCGTCGTCCGGGTCGACCTCGCGGCGACCCGGGCGCTCGCGGAGCCCGACCTCGCCTCCGTCCATGGCGGGCCCATCGCCGTCCGCCAGGGCCGCGACGGCGAACTGGTCCCGGAGACGCCCGTCTACCGCGTGCTGCTGGCGCCGGAGGCGGCCATCCGGCCGCCCGCCTACGCGCTCCTCGGGCAGGTGGCGGTCGAGGCGCCGGCCGAGAGCCTCGTCGGCCGGCTGTGGCGCCACGCGGTCGCGGTGGCGGTGCGCGAGAGCGGGTTCTGAGCCCCCGTCACAATTCGTCACGATCGGGCCTACCCCCTCCGGGGGCGCATGTGTCACGATGCGGGAGCCGGAATACGGGCAACGTTGGGTTTCGCACGGTCGGGGCAATGGGTATCGATCACATCGCATCGAGCCACGCGGACGAAGTCGAATCGCTGATCGCGGGGCTGTCGCCCGAACGGGCCCGCGAGGTCCTGCTCCACCTGGAGACGCTTTCGGCGTCCCGGCCGGAGCGCCTCGCCGCCGTGCGCAGCATCCTGACGCGGGTGGCGGACCGGAGCCGGACGCAGCATGTCCGCCGGGTCTTCACCAGGACGCTGGAGCCGTTCCTCGCTCCCGACGCCCAGGCGGCCCGGCTGTCCTGGCGCGCGCCGGGACTGGTGCATCGGCCGGACGCGGCGGCCCTGTTCGACATGCTCGCCCGCGACCACCGCGCCGTGGTCGAACGCATGCGCAAGCGGCTGGCCGAGGCGGAGGCGGTGGGCGCGCTGGCCGACGTGCTCGCGTCGCCCGAGGCGGGCGCGATGATGCAGGAACTGACGGGCCTGGCGGTCCGCTCGCTGGACCACGCCCTGGCCGACCCCAAGCGGCAGGCGGCCGCGCTTGCCTCGTGGACGTCGTGCCGGGACGCCGAGATCCGGCGCAAGCGGTTGCAACCCGCGGCCGGGCCCGTCGCGCGCGACACGCTCGTGTTCTGGCGGGACCTGCTGGCGCTGCGCGACTGGGCGGCCGAACTGCTCGTCACGGCCCGCGCCGACCGCGGTGCCGGCCGGGCGCTGGCGGAACGGACCGAGGCGCTGCACGCGTTCTCCCAGGTCGTGCTGCAGACTTCGCGCGATACCGCCGTCGCCGCGGTGGCGCCCCTGGTGCTGCTCCATCGCGGCGATCTCGGCCCGGCGACGGCGTTCGCGGTCCTTCCGCTCGACCCGCGGGTGACGGGGCGGGTCCGGGAAGCGCTGGCCCTGCACCTGAACGTGCTCGCCGCCGCCTGGGCCGACCGCGTCGTCGCCCTGGCGGGGCCGGTCGGCGGCGGCCCGCTGGCCGCGCCGAAGGAACGGCTGGAAGCGCTCGGGACGGAGGCGGCCGCGTTCTCGCAGGCCCTGGACGCGATCTGCCGGCTCGACCTGCTGTCCGACCCGCGCGTCGGCGCGCTCTGCCGCGACGCGCTGGCCGGGATGCTGTCGCGCATCGAGGCCGGGCCCTACCGCGTGCTGCTGGACCGGGTATCGGCGGCGGCCCTGGCGCCGGAGCCCACCGGCGACCACGAGGCGGTGGCGACGTTCCTGGGGACGCTGCACCGCTGGCGCGGCAGCCTGTCCGACCAGATCTTCTGGGGCACCGGCGCGACCCGGTTCCGGGGCGACGTGCTCGACGTGATCCGCGCCGGGTTGCGCCGCGTCCTGTCGGCCGAGGGAGGGGACGGCCTCTCGCGCTTCGCCCAGATCGCGCGGCTGGAGGACCTCGCCGTCCGCGTCGGGGCGTCGCTCGCCGACTGGCTCTCCCCGCCGAGCCCCGCCTTCATCCGCGCGGCACTCGGCCGCCTGGACGACCCGGCGGCGCCATCGCCCCTGGAGGCGGGCCTGATCTCCGCCTGCGCGGAGGCCGCGCGCGAGGAGCTGGACCGCATCCGGCACTGGAAGGACCCCGAGCTGAGCCGCTTCGTCGCGATCGCGGGCCAGCGCCTGGGCGGCCCGTCCGGGCCGGGCGGCCCGAAGCCGGGCGCCGGTCCAACCGTCCTCAGCTGAGCTACGGTCCCGTTTCCTTCGGGGTCTTTTTCGCCCGTTTGCGGCGCAGCTCGTCGAGCCTGGCTTCCAGCTCGGCGATCTTGCGGTCGAGCTTCTTCAGCTTCTTGCCCTTACCGGCCGGAGGCCGGCTGGCTTTTTCCTCGGCCGGAGGCCGGCCGATCCGCAGGACGACCGCCGTCCGCTGCTCGCCCGTCATGGCCTTCCAGCCCTTGACCTCGTCGCGCGTGCGCAGGCACCCCCTGCAGATGCCCTGGTCGAACTTGCAGACCTTGATGCAGGGGTCGTCGTGCAGCCGCTTGCCCATGCCGATGCCTCGGGACTCGGGAAATGGGGCATCACATGGTCACGACCGCTCCCCTCCGCCAGGGCGGCAGGGCCGGCGGCGGGTCACGCGGTCCAGGCCATCGCCTCCCTTGCGCTTCTCTCGAGCGCCGCGCGCATCACCCGGTAGGGGCCCGGCCCGTGGCTCACGCGGGCGACGCCGAGCTCGGCGAGCCTCGCGATGGGCGGCATGCTCGCGCCGGCGATGACGTTGACCGGCAGGGGCGAGCCCGCCGTCACGCGCGCGAGCAGGCCCTCGTCGGCCAGGCCCGGGACGAACAGGCCGTCGGCGCCCGCGGCGGCGTAGAGGCGGGCCCGGTCGAGGGCGGCTGCGACCATGCTCTCGTCGTGCCGCTCCCGCGGCGTCCGCAGGAACACGTCCGTCCGCGCGTTCACGAAGACGGGCACGCCCGCCCGCGTCGCGGCGGCCCGCGCCGCCGCCACCCGCGCCGCCTGGGGCGCCGGGTCGCGCAGCGTCCCGTCCCGGGGATCGCTGTCCTCGAGGTTGCAGCCGATGGCGCCGGCCTCGACCGCCTGCGCGACCGTCCGGCCGACCGCGGCCGGATCGGCGCCGTACCCGCCTTCCAGGTCGATGGTGACGGGAAGGCCGGTCGCGCCGACGATCCGCCGCAGATTGGCGATGACGAGGTCGAGGGGCACCCGCTCCCCGTCCTCGAAGCCGTTCGCGGCGGCCACCGACCAGCTCGCGGTGGCGATCGCCTTCGCTCCGGCCGCCGCGACGGCGGCGGCGCTGCCGGCGTCCCAGACGTTGTAGAGGACGAGCGGGCGGCCGGGAACGTGGAGCGAGCGGAACGCGTCGGCGCGGGCGGACTGGTCCATATCCTTCCTCATCTCGTTGCGGGGCTTGCGGCCGGCCTCAGGCGGAAAGCGGGACGAAGCCCGGAACGTCCTCGACGCGGGCGATCCAGGCCCGGACGGCGGGGAAGGGGTTCAGCCCGATGCCGCCTTCGGGGGCGACATGGGTATAGGCGAACAGGGCGACGTCGGCGGTCGTGAAGCGGCCGGCCGCGAGCCAGTCCGCCTCGGTGAGCCGGCGTTCCAGCGCCTCCAGCGCCGCACGGCCCTTCTCCTGGCGCACGGCCAGCTCGGCGCGCCTGGCCTCGTCCAGCTCCAGGTGCTTGAGCCAGTGCCGGGCGACCGCGATGTTCGGCTCGTGGCTGTACTGCTCCCAGAACAGCCACTGCATGACGCGCGCCCGGTCCATTCCCGCGGCCGGCAGGTAGGGCGTGCCTTCGGCGAGATGGCACAGGATCGCGTTCGATTCCGGCAGGAACTCGCCGGGCGACACCTCCAGAACGGGGACCTTGCCGTAGGGATTGAGCGCCAGGAACTCCGCGGTGCGCGTCTCGCCGGCGTCGGGATCGATGACGATCCGCTCGAACCGGCGGCCGAGCAGCGCCAGCATCAGCCTCACCTTGTAGCAGTTGCCGGAATCCGGCATGTCGAACAGGCGCATCGGCTTTCCCTCGTGCCGTGGTGGTCGTGATGATCGGGGGCCAGGATGCCGGCCCTGCCGGCATCCGCGCAAATGACGCTTTCTCAGGGGCACGATGAATTCCGCTCATCGCCGGCCGTTGCCCCGGCCGGGGCGGGCGGCTAATCAGGGGGCGGAGGACGCTCATGACGCCGCACCGCCTGCCGCCGCTCTCGGCCCTGAGGGCCTTCGAGACCGCCGCTCGCCATCTCAGCTTCGCGCGCGCCGCGGAGGGGCTGCACGTGACGCCGAGCGCCGTCAGCCACCGCATCCGCGCGCTGGAGGAGGAGCTGGGGCAGGCGCTGTTCCGCCGGCTGGCCCGCGGCCTCGTGCTGACGGAGGCGGGCAGGGCGTTCCAGGCCGGCGTGGCCGACGGGTTCGAGCGGCTGGCCCGCGCGACGCGGGCGGCGCGGACGGCCGCGCCGGCCGGGCGGGTCGTCGTCAGCGTGCTGCCGTCCTTCGCGTCGGGATGGCTGGCGCCGCGCCTGTCGGGGTTCCTCGCCCGCTGCCCGGAGATCGACCTCGTCGTGCGCTCCGAACGCCATCTCGTGGACTTCGCGCTGGAGGATGCCGACCTCGCCGTGCGCTACGGGCTGGACGGCGGCTTCGGCCCGCTGCTGGCCACGCGGCTGACGGGGGAGGATATCTTTCCGGTATGCAGCCCGGCGCTCCTCAACGGGCCTCGCCCGCTGCGCCGGTTCGCCGACCTCGCCCGGCACGTGCTGATCCACGACGACGCGCCGGGGCCGAGCGAACCCTGGATCACCTGGGAGCCGTGGCTGCGCGAGGCCGGGCTGGATGGGCCCGAGTCCGCCCGCGGCCCGCGCTTCAGCGACACGGCGATGCTGTACCAGGCGGCGGCGCGCGGGCTGGGCGTGGCGCTCGGCCGCGGCGCGTTGGTGGGCGACGAGCTCGCGTCGGGCCGGCTGGTCCGCCCGTTCGAGGCGTCGCGCCGCTCGGTCTGCGCCTATTATGCGGTGTGTCCGCCGGCCCACGCGGCCGACCCGCGGGTCGCGGCGGTGGTGGACTGGCTGCTGGAGGAGGCGGCCCGTTCGCCCGCCGTATGAGCGGCAGGTCCGCGCCGTCATTGCGCCGGAGCGCGGTGTTCCCTATTTTGCAGCCAACCCAGGGGTTCCAGCCGCGCAAATGACCGATCTCTCGCACATCCGCAACTTCGCCATCATCGCCCATATCGATCATGGCAAATCGACCCTCGCCGACCGCCTCATCCAGATGTGCGGCGGCCTCGACCAGCGCGAGATGCGCGAGCAGGTGCTCGACAGCATGGACATCGAGCGCGAGCGCGGCATCACCATCAAGGCGCAGACCGTCCGCCTGAAATACAAGGCGCAGGACGGGCGGGAATACCTGCTGAACCTGATGGACACGCCCGGCCATGTCGACTTCGCCTACGAGGTCAGCCGGTCGCTGGCGGCGTGCGAGGGCTCGATCCTCGTCGTCGACGCCTCCCAGGGCGTCGAGGCGCAGACGCTGGCCAACGTCTACCAGGCGATCGAGAACGACCACGAGATCGTGCCCGTCCTCAACAAGATCGACCTGCCGGCGGCCGAGCCCGACCGCGTCAAGCAGCAGATCGAGGACGTGATCGGCCTCGACGCGTCGGATGCGGTGATGATCTCGGCCAAGACCGGGCTCGGCGTGCCGGACGTGCTGGAGGCGATCGTCCGCCGCCTGCCGCCGCCCAAGGGCGAGGCCGACACGCCGACCAAGGCCTTGCTGGTCGACAGCTGGTACGACGCCTATCTCGGCGTCGTGATCCTGGTGCGCGTCGTCGACGGCAGGCTCAAGGTCGGCCAGAAGGTCCGCTTCATGGCGACCGGCAGCGCGCACGAGATCGACCGCGTCGGCGTGTTCACGCCGAAGGCGCTGCTGACCGGCGAGCTCGGGCCCGGCGAGATGGGCTTCATCACCGCGGCGATCAAGGACATCACCCAGACCAAGGTCGGCGACACCATCACCGACGACCGCCGCCCGGCGGCCGAACCGCTGCCCGGTTTCCAGCCGTCGATCCCGGTCGTGTGGTGCGGCCTGTTCCCGGTGGACGCCGCCGATTTCGAGCGGCTGCGCGAGAGCCTGGGCAAGCTGGCGCTCAACGACGCGAGCTTCCATTTCGAGGCGGAGACCTCGGCCGCGCTCGGCTTCGGCTTCCGCTGCGGCTTCCTCGGCCTGCTGCACCTGGAGATCATCCAGGAGCGCCTCGAACGCGAGTTCGACCTCGACCTGATCACGACCGCGCCGTCGGTGGTCTACAAGGTCCACATGACCGACGGCACGGCGCTGGACCTGCACAACCCCGCCGACATGCCCGACGTGGTCAAGATCGCCCACATCGAGGAGCCGTGGATCAAGGCGACGATCATGCTGCCCGACGAATACCTGGGCGGCGTGCTGGCCCTGTGCTCGGAGCGGCGCGGCCAGCAGATCGAGCTGACCTATGCCGGAGCGCGGGCGATGCTGGTCTACCGCCTGCCGCTCAACGAGGTCGTGTTCGACTTCTACGACCGGCTGAAGTCGATCTCGCGCGGCTACGCCAGCTTCGACTACCAGTGGGACGGCTACGAGGAGGGCGACCTGGTCAAGCTGTCGATCCTCGTCAACGCCGAGCCGGTGGACGCGCTGTCGATGATCGTCCACCGCAGCCAGTCCGAGAAGCGCGGCCGCGCGCTGTGCGAGCGGCTGAAGGACCTGATCCCGAAGCAGCTCTTCAAGATCGCGATCCAGGCCGCGATCGGCGGCCGGGTGATCGCGCGCGAGACGATCTCGGCCCTGCGCAAGGACGTGCTGGCCAAGTGCTACGGCGGCGACATCTCGCGCAAGCGCAAGCTGCTGGACAAGCAGAAGGAAGGCAAGAAGCGCATGCGGCAGTTCGGCCAGGTCGAGATCCCGCAGAGCGCCTTCATCGCCGCCCTGAGGATGAGCGACGGCTGAGCGGACGCGGGGCGGTCAGGCCGCCCCTCGCTCCTGCCCGAGCGGGCCGTCGCCGGCCTTCACGGTCGTGCCCGGCTCGACCAGCACGACGTGGCATTCCTGCGTCAGCGCCTCGGGGCGATGCTCCACGCCGCGGGGGACGACGATGAATTCGCCCGGGTCGAGATCGACGTGGCGGTCGCGGAACCCCATCCTGAGGCGCCCCGCGACGACGAGGAACATCTCGTCCTCGCGCTCGTGGCGGTGCCAGTGGAAGCAGCCCTCGAACTTGGCCAGCTTGACCTGGACGCCGTTGACGCTCCCGACCGTCTGCGGGCTCCAGAAGGCGTCCAGCTTCCCGAACGACGCGGCGAGGTTCACCTTGCCGGGCGGCAGGGCCGCCTTCTGGATCGCGGGCGGCAGGGCCGCCTCCCGGATCGCGGCGAGCTGGTCCGGCAGCGCCCCGGACCGTGCGGCGAAGGCGCCGTCGAGCGCCGCGGTGCCGACGGTGAAGGCGGTCGCGCCGGCGGCGGCGGCGGCCTCGACCCGCTCGCGGCGGTCGATCGATCCGGCGACGATCACGGGCTTCGGCGCCGCCGCCCGGCGGACCTCCTCGATCAGCCTGGGGACGTCCCCCTCGAAGCGGTAGGCAAGGAGGTCGAGGCCGTGCACGCCCGCCATCCCGGCGAGGCGCGCCGCGCTCTCGGCGATCGTCTCGACCGTTCCGGTCAGGACGCTGGGATGGCCGGCGACGGCGCCGGCGAACGGGTAATAGCGTATGCCCGTCCCGGCGATGACCGGCAGCACGACCTCGGGCCGGGTCCCGCCCATCAGGACGTCGACCCGGAGCTTCACGGCCGCCTCGGCGGACCGGCGCTCGCTGTCGGCGTCCAGGCTCACCGTCTCGAGATACACCTTGGCGCCCGAGGCCCGGATCGCGGCGGCGAGCGCCTCCAGGTCTTCGAGCGGCAGCCCGACGTCCTTGAAGCCGATATGCCCCACCCCGGCGGCGACGGCGTCCTTCAGGCGCTCGGCGGCGTCCGGGACGGTCCTGTCGTTCCTGGTGAGCATGAAGATGAAGTCGGGCGGGGCGGTCACGTCCTCTTCCCCCCGGGCGTCGTCGAGGAGGAGCAGAGCCTGCTCGAAGGCGTGGCGCAGGGACGAGGCGTCGGCCTTGCCGGTCCCGGCGATGTCGAAGGCCGTCCCGTGGTCCACGCTCGTGCGGACGAAGGGCAGGCCGATCGTGACGTTCACGCCGTGGTCGATCCCGCCGTACTTGACCGGGATCAGGCCCTGGTCGTGGTACTGCGCGACGACGATGTCGAAGTCGCCGCGCCGCGCCCGCATGAAGACCGTGTCGCCCGGCCACGGGCCGGAGGCGTCGATCCCCTCGCGCCGCGCGTCGTCGATGGCCGGGGCGATCTCGTCCAGGTCCTCGCGGCCGAACATGCCAGCCTCGCCCGCATGCGGGTTGAGGCCGGCGACCGCGACGCGGGGAGCGTCGATCCCGTAGGCCCGGCATGCCCGGTGGGCGAGGCGGATCGTGCGCAGGACCCGGTCCCGGGTGACGAGCCCGATCGCCTCGGCCAGGGAGACGTGGATCGTGACGAGGACGGTCCGCAATTCCCCGTTCGCGAGCATCATCGCGAAGTCCGACGTGCCAGTGCGCTCGCCGAGGATCTCCGTATGGCCCGGATAGGCGATGCCGGCGGCCTTCAGCGCCTCCTTGGCGATCGGCGCCGTCACGATGGCGCGGACCTCCCCCGCATTGGCGAGGTCGATCGCACGGACCACGTAGTCGTAGGCGGCCCGGCCGGCCCGCGCGTCGATCCGGCCGACCGGCAGGTCGTCGGGAAGGCGGCTCGCCGCAAGCACGTCGACCTGCCCGGGCCGGGCAGACGCCTCGCGCGGCGACGCGATCTCATGGACGGCGAGGCGGAGGCCGAGCGCGGCCGCGGCCCGGCGCATCGCGCCCGCGTCGCCGATCACGAAGGCGGGGGCCCTCACCCCGTCGGCGAAAAGCCTGGCGCAGATCTCCGGGCCGATCCCGCAGGGGTCGCCCATGGTGACGGCGATCGGTGGCGTCATGCCCTGGTTCCTTCCATTGCGCGCAGCATCGCCGCCGCGTTCCGCAGCACGTCCTCGGAGCCGAACCCGCCGGCCTTGGTGATCACCGCCATGCGGCGCGGCGCATCGGCCACGCCGAGCGGCACGCCGGGTTCGATCTCCGCGCTCAGCCGCAAGGACCGGACGCCGAGCGCGCCGAGCACCGCGGCCGCCGTGTCGCCGCCGGTGAGGATCAGGCCGTCGACCGGCAGGATGCCCGCCAGTTCCGCGGCGACCAGGCCGAGGCACTCGGCGATGCGCCCGGGATCGGCGCCCGGCCGCGGGGCGGCGTCGGCCGCGACGAGGATCGACCTCGCCCGGCCGGGCGCCATGCCGGCCGCATTGACGGCCGCTTGCGCGGCCTGGCGGGGCGACGCGGTGGCCGCGGCCGCGTCGACGACGATCTCGATCATGTCGCCGGGACCTCCCATCGCGCGTCTTTGGGCCTGGCTGGCCGTATGGGTGCTGCCGACGACCGTCAGCAGGGTCCCGACGGCCGGGACCGGCTCTTCCCGGTGCCCGCGGCCGCCGAAGCGGGCGGCCAGCGCGCGCGCCATGCCCGGCGACCCGCAGAACAGCACTGCGCGCGGGTCGGCGACCGATGCGACCAGCCCGTCGATGTCCGCCTGCCGCGTCGCGTCGGCGACGACCAGCCTCGCGGTCCCGGGATCGAAGCCGCCCGGCCCGAGGGACCTCACCGCCGCCAGCGGCAGGTGTCGGACGTCGGCGTCCTCCAGGCGGGGGAACAGCCCGCGGATCCGGGACCGCGCGACGGGATGGACGGGGTCGCGGCCGAACGCGGTCTCGTGCACCGGCCTGCCGGCGAGCCGCTGCTCGCCGTCCTCGGTGGTCCGCCCCGCCTCGGGGAAGGCCGGGGCGAGCAGCGCCACCTCGCGGCCCGAGGCTTCCAGCGCCGCCAGGATCTCGGCCTCGAGATGTCCGCGAAGAGTGGAATCGACGGTGTGGTAGAGGACGTCCGAACCCGCGAGGCGCAGCGCCGTCGCATGGGCGCGCCGCTCGGCTTCGTCCCGCGGCCGCGCCCGGCTGTCCTTGTTCACGGCCGTCACCCCCTCGCCCGGTACCGGCGCGAGGCGATGGTCCAGCCAGACCTCGCATCCGTTCGCGGCCCGCACGAACGGGACCGCGCCGTCGGTCGCGCTGGTCAGGTCATCGGCGGCAATTCCGATCCGCATGCCTCGTTCCTCGTCCTCTCGCGTTTCATGCTTGCGTGAGCCTGACGCGTCTTGCCGGGCTTGAAAAACGATGTATTCTCACCGGTATCGGTTCCTCGAACGCACGGATTCATGGCCGAGCGCCTCCCACCGCTGGTCGCGCTGCGGGCCTTCGAGGCGGCTGCGCGCCACGAGCATTTCGGCAGGGCCGGGGACGAGCTGCACGTCACCCACAGCGCCGTCAGCCGGCAGGTCCGGGCCCTGGAGGACGATCTCGGCGTCCAGCTCTTCGAAAGGCGCAATCGCGCGGTGTTCCTGACGGAGGCCGGGCGGCGCCTCCTGGAGACGACGCGCTCGGCGTTGCGCCAGATCGCCGAGACCGCCGCCGAGCTGCGCGCCGGCCTGCCGGCCCCGCTCGTCGTCTCGTGCGAGCCGACGCTGACCCAGCGCTGGCTGATCCCGAGGCTGCCGGCGTTCCAGGCCGAGCATCCCGGCACCGTCGTCCACGTGCTGGCGGCCGGAGGGCCGATCAACCTGGAGCGCGACCGGGTCGACTGCGCGATCCGGCGCGGCGATTTCACCTGGCCGCCGGACGTGTTCGCCGAACCCCTCTTCGAGGAGCGCGTCGGCCCGGTCTGCGCCCCGCCCCTGGCGGAGCCCGGCGACCGGGAACACCTGCTGCGCCTTCCCCGCATCCACTCGGCGACCCGGCCCGACGCGTGGGACCGATGGGCCGCCGACCAGGGCGTGACGCTGCCCCCGGCGCCGAGCCGGACCTTCGAGCACTTCTACCTGAGCCTGGAGGCCGCGACCGCCGGGCTCGGGGTCGCCATCGGACCGGAACCCCTGGTCGTCGACGCCGTCCGGTCGGGCCGCCTCGTGGCGCCCTGCGGCTTCAGGCCGAACGGCTACCGCTACGTGCTGCTTTCGCGGACGTCCTTCGCGGTCGATGCGCGCAAGCGGCGTTTCCTCGCCTGGATGCGGCGGGAGGCGGCGCAGGGGGCGTGATCAGGCCGCCGCGTCCCCCAGCCAAAGATGCAGCACGCCATAGGCGCGCCACGGCCGCCAGGCCTCGGCGATGCGCGTCGCCTCCTGCGGCGTCGGCCGGCCCTGCGCGGTCTCCAGCGCCCGCAGCACGCCCAGGTCGGAAGCCGGGAAGGCGTCGCGGTGGCCCAGGCCGCGCATCGCGACGTAGTGCGCGGTCCAGGGGCCGATCCCCGGCAGGCGGCACAGCCGCTCGACCGTCTCCTCCAGGCTCGCGGCCGGGCGGAACAGGTCGGGGTCGGCCAGGCAGGCCGCCGCTAGCGCCGAGATGGCCCGCGCGCGGGCGCGCGGCAGCCCGATGGACCCGAGATCGGCCCCGGCCAATGCGCCGGCGCTCGGGAACAGGTGGGACACGGCGTCCGGCGTCCCGGCCGGGCCGTCCGCGACCGGCTCCCCATGGGCCGCGACCAGCCGTCCCGCCAGCGTGCGCGCCGCCGCGACGCTGACCTGCTGCCCGAGAATCGCACGCACCGCCAGTTCGAACGGGTCCCAGGCGCCCGGCACGCGCAGCCCCGGGCGGGCGCGCAGGTGACCGGAGAGATGGGCGTCCCGCCCGAGCCGGCGGTGGATCGCGTCGATGTCGGCCTCGGTGTCGAAGACGTGCCGCAGCCGCGCCCCGACCTCCCCGTCATCGGCGCCGCCGCGGCAGCGGACCGTGGCTAGGAGCGCGTCTCCCCCCTCGGCGATCGACACCGACAGGATGCCCGCGCCTCCACCGGTCCGGAAGCTTCGCCAGTACCGTCCCGCCTCGACCGTCTCGACGCCCCGTATCGCGCGCGAGCCGAGGAACCCGAGCAGCGTCTCCCAGTCGTAGGGCCGGCGCACCGGCAGCGCCAGGTCGAAGTCGGTCATCCGCATGCTCTCGGCCGTATGGTCTCGGGAAGCCCCGCCGAGGCGGGGCCGATCTCACAGCGTGGTCTCGAATTCGCGAACGCGCTCTCTGAGCAGGGGACCCATGCGCTCCTCGCCACGAGCGAGCGCGTCGTTCGCCATCTTCACCGTCTGCGCCTCCACGACCGCTTCGCGCGACAGTTTTCTGTGGCAGAACAACCAGCGGGCGACGACGGCCCAGTCCCACAGCGGGCTGTCGGACGTGATCTTGACCACGGGTGCAGGAAAACCTCTGCTTCGCTGCCCCTTGGAATACTGTGTTATGGCAGCACGGGTCATCCCCGTGCGGGCGGCAATCTCGGAAAGGCTTACAAGCGGGTCCGGCTCTACTCTCTCGACCCTGGCGCCAGCCGCGCGTACGGCCTCGACGGCGGAAGCGACCGCCGCATCCATCGTTTCGGCGTCCCGTGCGAAATCCACGATGACGTGTCCCTTCTGGAACGAGATCGTGGCGTCGTCGCAACACGCCTCATGGAACCGGGACTCGAAGTCGGCAGCCTGCGGATCCAAACCCGAAGCGATGATGCTGAACTCATGCGTCTTCATCGTCGGCTTCCTTATGAGGGCAACGGGCGATGGCTCTGATGATCTGTCTGGCGTGTATGCCGGGATCCCTGGGCGTGCCGCTCACACCGACTTGGCATCCATCCCGGTCGGCATGAGCGCAGAACAAGCGGCCCCAATGGCCCATCTTGCGGCATGTCCATCCCTGCGATTCAGCATACGCGACCGCGTCCTCGACCTCCTTGTCGGGATGGCGCGGCCTAGCCATCGCTCAGCCCGAACATGGCGCGCCTGTTAACATTTGTCAACACGCGTGGTTCCCTACAGCCCGAACCGGTTGAACCGGGTTCTGGAGCGGGTAGCAGTGCATACAATAGGATGCGAGTCTAGGGCTTTTCCCGCTTCCCGTGTGCCCCGCGTTCAGCGGAGAGCTGGGCGGCCAGGCCGTCGCGGTAGGTCGGGTAGGCGAGGCGGACGCCGAGTTCGCGCTTGATGCGGTCGTTGCGCACCCGCTTGCTGTCGGCGTAGAAGCTCGCGGCCATCGGCGACAGGTCGGCCGCCTCGAAGGGGACCAGCGGCGGCGGCTCCACGCCCAGCAGGCGCGCGGCATGGGCGACGACCTCGTGGCCGGGCCCCGCCTCGTCGTCGCAGACATTGTAGTCGGCGCCGGGGTTCGGCCGCGCCATGGAGGCTTCGAGCACGCGGGCGATGTCCTCGACGTGGATGCGGCTGAACACCTGGCCGGGCTTGTCGATCCGCCGCGCGGTGCCGGCCCTGAGCGCGTCGATCGCGCTGCGCCCGGGCCCGTAGATGCCGGGAAGGCGGAACAGGTGAACCGGCACGCCATGGCGCCGCCACAGCTCGAGCCAGCCGTCCTCCGCCGCGAGCCGCGCCCGGCCGCGCGCCCCGGTCGGGACCCGCGGCGTCGCCTCGTCGACCCAGCCGCCGTCGTGGTCCCCGTAGACGCCCGTGGTCGACAGGTAGCCGGCCCAGGCGAGGCCCGGGCCGGCGAGGTCGCCGCCATGACGGTCGAGCACGGGGTCGCCGTCCCGGTCCGGAGGCACCGCGCTCAGGACGTGCGTGGTGCCGGCGAGCGCCCGGGACGGGTCGGCGAGCGGCCGGCCGCGGTCGAAGAGGAACGTCTCGATGCCCCGCGCGGCGAGTGCCTGCGCCTTCTCCTGCGCGCGCGTCGTGCCGGCGACGCGCCAGCCCTGCGGCAGGAGCCGGTCGGCCAGCGCCAGCGCGCTGTAGCCGAGGCCGAAGCAGAACAGGCGTGGTCCCGTCATGCCCGTGCCGGCCGCGTCAGGGTTCCTGCGGGGCGAGCG
>NZ_DASYHS010000158.1:0-4441 GCF_035998295.1 Arenibaculum sp.
TCCGCGTCCGGGGCGGGCGCCAGCTCGCGCAGCGCCAGCGACACCGCCTCGGGCCTGGCCGCCCGGACCACCGCCATCTGTTCGTCCGGCGCGTAGCGGCCCACGGCCTCGGTCGTGATCTGCACCACCATGCGCCCGCCGACCTCGCGGCGCACGGCCGCCGTGGCCCGGGCATAGGCGTCGCCATCGAGGAGGTGGCGGCCGCCGGCGTCCCGGACATGCAGATGCAGGACGGACGCGCCGCGCGCGGCGCACAGGGCCGCGTCGCGTGCAAGCTCCTCCGCGGTCATGGGCAGGGCCGGGTGGTCGCCATGCGTCCGCCGGGCGCCGTTGGGCGCGACCGCGACGATCACGGGGCGCCGGGGCGCGCGGGTGTTCACGTCCCGTCGGGGAGGATGGATCGTTTCGGCCGGCATCGCATGCGGGATCATCTCGGCAGGACATGATGCACTTGTCGCGCCGCCGATCAAGCGGCCGTCCGCATGCCGATGAATTCGACTGCGGGCAGCGGTCGAGGCGCGGCTTGCC
Source organism: Arenibaculum sp. (assembly GCF_035998295.1). Taxonomy (NCBI): domain Bacteria; kingdom Pseudomonadati; phylum Pseudomonadota; class Alphaproteobacteria; order Rhodospirillales; family Azospirillaceae; genus Arenibaculum; species Arenibaculum sp. Next base: position 529 of record NZ_DASYHS010000158.1, read on the forward strand.
ATTTCATGCCGAATTGTCATAATTCCTGCGCGAAAGACATGCCGGACAGCGGGAAGACAGGATGGAAGACAATGTGCTGCGCGTGCTGCGCGAGCGGGCGGGGCTGACCCAGGGGCAGCTCGCCGACCGGGCGGGTACGTCGCAGGGGCAGATCGCCAAGCTGGAGCGCGGGGAGCGCAAGCTCACCGTCGACTGGGCGGTGAAGCTGGCGCGCGAACTCGGGGCGGAGCCGATCGACCTGCTGCCGGCGGTGTCCGGCGAGGCCGCGCCGCGGCCCCCGGCGCGCGCGAGCGTTCCGGCGGCACCCGTGCTGCGCCACCAGGCGGCCAGGGCCCTGCCGGTGCGCGCGGCGGCCCGTGGCGGCGTCGACCAGGAGATGTACCTGGAGGATGGCCCGATCGACTGGGTCGGCTGCCCGGACTGGCTGGTCAACGCCCCCGACGCCTATGCGATGTACGTCGTCGGCGATTCCATGTCGCCGCGCTTCCGGCCGCGCCAGCTGCTGTTCGTCTCGCCGCGCCGGCCGCCGGCTGCCGGCGACGGCGTGATCGTGGTCAAGAAGTCCCAGGCCGTGTTGATCAAGGAACTCGTCGGTTACGGCTCCGACGGCGTGGTTCTGCGGGAGTACCACCCCGCCCTGCGCGACTTCGTCGTTCCGACGGTGGAGATCGACGTCGTCCACACCGTGACCGGGCTGCGCGAACCGGCCTGAGTGTGGAATAATCCAAGAATATTCCAAAGTGGATTGACAGCGAGGTCAGGGTTGGAATACGGTTGGTCTGTCTCCGGCGTGTCGGAGGCGTTCCCTCCCTGACCTGCCCCGGTGCTTCGGCACCGGGGTCCTTTCGGACCGACGACATGGCCCATCGGCTTTCCCTCGACGCCGCCGCGCACGCCTACTGGCGGGCATCACGTGCGATCCGCTGCGAAACGGCGCCGGAGCAGCCGGCCGAGACCGCCATTCTCACCCTGATCGACATGGCCGGGTTCCTGGCTGAATCGCACCCGCCGGTGGCGGCGCGGGCCGCGTCGGCATTGCGCGACCTTGGCCTGATGACGCGCGCCTGACCGGCTGCCCGCCGGCCATCACCCCACTTCTCCTGCCTTCTCCGGATGAACTCCTATGCATCGCATCGATACTGCAAGCCGCGCGGTCGATCTCTTCGGCCCGGGCAAGCACGGTTTCAAGAACGGCGATCCGCTTTCGGGCGATCCGGCGACGGCTCTGAATGCCGACTGGTTCAATGGGATCCAGGAAGAACTGGCCGCCGCCATCGAAGGGACGGGAGCGACGTTGAACGCCGCATCCAGCACCCAGCTCCTCGAAGCGATCCGCGCTCTCGCCCCCCCAAGTTTCCGGAATCTGCTGATCAACGCGGCCTTCCTGGTCAACCAGCGCGTATATGTCAGCGGCGCCGCGACCATGGCCTCCAACCAGTACACGCTGGATCGTTGGCGCGTCGTGACGAACGGCCAGTCCGTGGCCTTTTCCGCCGACGAGATCGTCGCCCCGGCAGGCGGAGTGGAGCAGGTGGTCGAGGGATCGAACATCGAGACGGGCAGTTACGTGCTCGACTGGCTCGGCACCGCGACGGCAACCGTCAACGGCGTCCTCGTCGCCAAACGTGGCGCGGTCTCTTTGACGTCCGGCAGCGACGCGACGGTGCGCTTCATCGGAGGCGCCGTTCGCTGTCCGCAACTGGAGCGCGGGACGATCGCAACCCCCTTCGAGCGTCGACCGTTCGGGGCCGAACTGGCCCTGTGCCAGCGATACTACGAGAAGTCGTACGACTTGGCGGTAGCTCCGGGCACGCCGAACGCCTATGCCGGCGCATCCGCTGCGCCGACCCAGAACGGGGCTCTGGGCGCGGTGGTGATCGGTGTCCGGTTCCAGACCCGAAAGCGCGTGACGCCGGTCGTCGCAACGTATAGCCCGGAAACCGGCACAGTTGCGCACATGAGGGATGGTACCGGGACGCCGTCTGCGATTTCCATAGGAGGCTCGGTCGGCCAGACCGGGTTCAGGGCTTACAACTCGGGATTTGCACTTGCTGCGAATTCCGAAGCGCGGATGCATTGGGTTGCCGATGCCGAGCTTTGACCGGCCACCTTTCAGCTGCTGGTCATGAGTTCGATCGGAAGCCTGCACAAAAAGAAAGGGCCGAAGCCCAACGGCATCGGCCCAAGTTGAACAGGGAGGCTTCACGTCTGGGAGACGCAGGGTCCGAAGACCCAACCCCGGGCGGGGCCCGGAGTGAAACTGTGGATGCTGCGTCGCAACATCCACAGCCAATTAATTAGTCATTCCTTGCCCAATTTCCACGCATGATTTGTTAATCCCCCTATGCAGTCCGTGCATGGCTTCCCGCAGGTGCGAAATCCGCCTGTCCCGCCTCAGAGCAGCAGGCTTTCCGCCAAGTTCCGGCTCTTCGGCGGCCCTGGACAGGGAAAGGCTTTGACTGCCGGGATCTTGTCCCGATCCGGATTTCGAGCCGGATCGGGTTCCTTCATTTGCCTAAAATGTAATCTAGCGAGCGACTCGACGGCACGAGATCAGAACTGGGTCTCGGCAACTTTGCGCACGAGGAAGTCGCGGAACACGGCGATGCGTTTCGAGTGGCGCAGTTCTTCCGCGTAGACGAAGTAGCTCTCGACCTTGGGGCCGTTCAGCTCCGGCAGCACGCGGACGATGCCGTCCCGCCCGTCGATCATGTAGTCGGGCAGGGCGGCGATGCCGAGCCCGCTCTCGACCGCCTGGTAGATGGCGTAGACGTTGTTGACCCGCATCGCGGCCGTGCGCCCGCCCGCGGGCGGACTGCCCGCCTCCAGCAGCCAGTTGATGTTGGCGACCGGCGAGCGCACCTCGGTCGGGTAGGCGATGATGTCGTGGGCATCGAGATCGGCCACCGACTGCGGCATCCCCTTGCGCTGCAGGTAGGACTGGTGCGCGTAGACGTGGAAGCGGATCGTCATCAGGTGGCGCTGGATCAGGTCGGGCTGGCGCGGCAGGCTCATCCGGATCGCGATGTCGGCCTCGCGCATGCCGAGGTCCAGCTCGGTGTCGTCGAGCAGCAGCGTGAGCTGGATGTCGGGATAGAGCGGCAGGAACTCCTGCAGGCGCGGCGTCAGCCAGGTAGTTCCGAACGCCACCGTCGTCGTCACCTTGAGCGGGCCCTTCGGGTGCTCCCGGCTTTCCGACAGCATCGCCTCGGTCATCGACAGCTTCGCGAAGACCTCGCGCGCGGTCCGGAACAGCAACTCGCCCTGCTCGGTCAGGATCAGGCCGCGCGCATGCCGATGGAACAGCGGCACGTTGAGGCTCTCCTCCAGCGCGCTGATCTGCCGGCTCACGGCCGACTGGCTGAGGTTCAGTGTCTCGCCGGCATGCGTGAAGCTGCCGGCTTCGGCCACCGCGTGGAAGACCCGAAGCTTATCCCAGTCCATGAAACGTCCCGTAGGACCGGCGCGCGGCGGCCCGGCCCGTCAGTGCAGGTTCTCGATAGGGCCGGAAAGGCCCGCGCGGGCAATGATATACCGCAATATACGGGCCGGTCACCTACGACCGGAGTTGCCGGGGCAAAGTGGGGTCGGCGAGCCCGTCGGAGAGACCGCACACCCCCGGCTGCAAGGCCGCAGCGGCCGGCGCGGGGGGCCGTGCCGGCGCCGGGTCGCCGAATCGGGGACGGGGCCTCGATCGGGGGCGGGGCCTCGGCCGCTACTCCCAGGCCCCGATCATCTGCTGGCGGCCCTTCTCGGCCTGCGCCTCGTCGGGCGGCCCCTCGTGCTCGGCCAGGAACTTCTCGGCCTCGAGCGCCGCCATGCAGCCCATGCCGGCGGCCGTGACCGCCTGGCGGAACACCTTGTCCTTCACGTCGCCCGCCGCGAACACGCCGGGCACGTTCGTGGCCGTGCG
>NZ_DASYHS010000177.1:0-6989 GCF_035998295.1 Arenibaculum sp.
ATCTCCTCCGCCGAGCGGGTCGGCGCGTCGAGGCGGCGGCTGCGGGTGATCTGCTGGAAGTCGGCCGTCTTCAGCTTGAGCACCACCGACTGGCCCGCGACGCCGGAGGCGAGGGCGCGCCGGGCCACCGTCTCGCATAGCGGCCACAGGCGGGCGCGCAGCTCGTCGGGGGCGCCGACGTCGGTGGCGAAGGTGGTTTCCGCCGACACGCTCTTGACCTGTTCGTCCGGCTCGACCTTCCGGTCGTCCTGGCCGCGCGCGAAACGGTGCAGCCGGCGGCCCATCGCGCCGAAGCGGCCGACCAGCCAGTGTTCCTCGTGATCGCGGATCTGCCCGATGGTCAGTATGCCCTCGGCGTAGAGCTTCTTCTCCAGCGCCTTGCCGACGCCCCAGATCAGGCCGACCGGTTTGCCGGCGAGGAAGTCCTGCGCCTCGGCCCGTCCGATCGCCTTGAAGCCGCGGGGCTTGTCGAGGTCGGAGGCGACCTTGGCCAGGAACTTGTTGTAGCTGAGGCCGACCGAGGCCGTGATGCCCAGCTCGGTCTCCAGGCGTCGCACGAGCCGGACCAGGCTGCGGGCCGGGCTGCCGCCGTGGCGCTTCTCCGTCCCGGTCAGGTCCAGGAACGCCTCGTCGATGGACAGCGGCTCCACCAGCGGCGTGAGCTCGAGCATCACTTTGCGGACCTGGTGCCCGACTTCCGAATACTTGCGCATGTTCGGCCGGATCACGACCGCGTCGGGGCACAGCTCCAGCGCCCTGAACATCGGCATCGCCGACCGCACGCCGTAGAGCCGGGCCACGTAGCAGCAGGCGGCGACGACGCCGCGGTGCCCGCCGCCGACGATCACCGGCCGGTCGGCCAGCGCCGGATCGTCCCGCTTCTCGACGCTGGCGTAGAAGGCGTCGCAGTCCAGATGCGCGATCGACAGCCGGTGGAGTTCCGGATGGCGGACGATGCGCCGGCTGCCGCAGGCCGGGCAGCGCGAAGCCGACGACGCCGGGGACGCGCAGTCCCGGCAGAGCCCGTTCGCCTGTCCCAACTCCGCCACCGCCGGCCTTCCTTCCAGGCGCGCATGAACGCCTGCATCCGCGTACTATATGTGGTCGGCGGAGCCCTTGCCATGCGATCCTGCCGATGGAGGTTCCGGCCGGGAGGAGCGATGACGTAAAGTTGATGGGAAGCGGTAACGCCAATTTAACCTTCGGCGCCTAGAACGGGCCTTGGAAGCCGTAATCCGCCAAGGTGTCGATGAACGGGCGCGAGCGCCGGACCGGATGCTCCGGACCGGCCGAATGGGGTGTAGGGAGAGGGGTGATGTCCGCCGACACACAGGTAGAGGCCTCTGCACTCGGCGGGGAGCCTGGCGTGAAGCGTGTTCTGATCGTGGAGGACAACGATCTGAACATGAAGCTCTTCCATGATCTCCTGGAGGCGCACGGCTACGCGACGTTGCAGACCAAAGACGGCATGGAAGCGCTGCGCATCGCGCGCCAGCACCGGCCCGACCTGATCCTGATGGATATCCAGTTGCCCGAGGTCTCCGGCCTCGAGGTGACGAAATGGATCAAGGAAGACGACGAACTGAAGTCCATCCCGGTCATCGCGGTGACCGCCTTCGCGATGAAGGGGGACGAGGAGAAGATCCGCGACGGCGGGTGCGAGGACTACATTGCCAAGCCGATCTCGGTGGCCAAGTTCCTCGAAACCGTTCAGCGTTTCCTGAGCTGACGCGGCTCCGGGTCGGAGCCGCCTGAGATCGAGGGGCCATGTCGGCACGTGTCCTGGTAGTTGACGACGTCCTGCCCAACGTGAAGCTGCTGGCGGCCAAGCTGACCCGCGAGTACTTCGACGTCATCACGGCGTACAACGGCCCGGACGCCCTCGAACGCGTGCGGGCCGAGGCCCCGGACATCGTGCTCCTGGACGTCATGATGCCGGGCATGGACGGCTTCCAGGTCTGCGAGCAGATCCGCTCGGACCCGGCGACGATGCACATCCCGGTGGTGATGATCACCGCGCTTTCCGACGCCGCCGACAGGGTGCGGGGCCTCGAGGCGGGCGCCGACGACTTCCTGACCAAGCCGGTCAACGACATCGCCCTGTTCGCGCGGGTGCGCTCGCTCGTCCGCCTGAAGATGATGATGGACGAGTGGCGGCTGCGCGAGACGACCTCCGGGCAGTTCGGCATCCTCTCCGCCGGGCCGTCCGTAAGGGACGAGACGGCGCAGGGCGCGCGGGTGCTGGCGGTCGAGGACAGCGCCATCGACCTCGAGAAGGTCGCCGAGACGCTGCGCCGCGACGACGACGCGACCACGGCGGCCGCATCCTGCGCGCATGCCCTCGACCTCGCCCTGTCGGAGGATTTCGACCTGATCGTCGTCAGCCTGACGCTGATGAACGAGGACGGCCTGCGCCTGTGCTCGCAGCTCCGCAGCCACGAGAGGACGCGCCAGACCCCGGTCCTGCTGATCGCCGACGAGGGCGACATGGGCCGGATCGCCAAGGGGCTGGAACTGGGCGCCAACGACTACCTGCTGAAGCCGATCGACCGCAACGAGCTGCTCGCCCGCGTCCGCACCCAGGTCCGCCGCAGGCGCTATCACGAGCGGCTGCGGAACAACTACGAGCAGAGCCTGTCGATGGCGCTGACCGACAGCCTCACGGGCGTGTTCAACCGGCGCTACGTCAACGCCCACCTGCCGAGGCTGCTGGAGCGGTCCGGCGAGACGCACAAGCCGGTCGCCTGCCTGTTGTTCGACATCGACCGCTTCAAGCTGGTGAACGACACCTACGGCCACGCGGTCGGCGACGAGGTCCTGAAGGAGATCGCGGCCAGGACCAACCGCAACCTGCGCAACTTCGACCTCGTCGCCCGGCTCGGCGGCGAGGAGTTCGTCGTCGTGATGCCCGACACCGACCGCGACGCGGCCGTCGCCGTGGCCGAGCGGCTGCGCCGGCGCATCTGCGACGAGTCCTTCGTCGTCTCCGCCCCGGTCGGTCAGATCGCGGTCACGATCAGCATCGGCGTCGCGGTGACGGATCATCTCGGAGAGACCGCCGACATGCTGATGAAGCGGTCGGACGACGCGCTGTACGAGGCGAAGAGGGCGGGGCGGAACCGGACGGTCGTCATCGGCCGCGAGGGAGCCGTGGAAGTCGGGCCGGACGAGATCGGCGCCTGATGCGGGTACCCGTCTAAGGATAGGTGACCGGCGGCGGAGCCTGCGGCTCGCCGGGCGGCGGGCCGGGCAGGGGTATGAACTCCGTTTCGCCGGGCACCGGAGGGAAGCGGCCGGCGAGCCAGTCGGCCTTGGCCTGCTCGATCCGCTCCTTCGAGCTCGATACGAAGTTCCACCAGATATGCCGCGGCCCGTCCATCGGCTCGCCGCCGAGGAGGAGCAGGCGGGCCGGCGTGCGCGCCGCGGCGACGATCGCGTCGCCCGGCCGCAGGACCAGCAGCCGCCCGGCCTCGAAAGAGTCTCCGGCGATCTCGACCGTTCCTTCGACGACGTAGATCGCCCGTTCCTCGTGGTCGGCCGGCAGTTCCAGGCGGGCGCCGGCCTCCAGCAGCGCGTCGGCATAGAAGAGGTCGGAGAGCGTGGCCGCCGGCGAGCGTGCGCCGAAGAGCGCGCCCGCGATCACGCGTACCCGCTTTCCCTCGCCCTCGACGACCGGAAGGCGGTCGGCCGCATGATGGGCGAAGGCGGGATCGGTCTCCTCGCGCCCGGCCGGCAGCGCGACCCAGGCCTGGGCGCCGTAGACCGTGTGGTCGGCGGCGCGCATCTCCGGCGCGGTGCGCTCGGAGTGGACGATGCCCCGCCCGGCCGTCATCCAGTTCAGCTCCCCGGGCCGGATCGGCTGGACTTCGCCCAGGCTGTCGCGGTGCAGGATCTCCCCGTCGAACAGGTAGGTGACGGTCGCGAGCCCGATATGCGGATGCGGGCGCACGTCCAGCCCCTGCCCGGCGCGCAGCATGGCCGGCCCCATCTGGTCGAGGAAGACGAAGGGGCCGACCATGCGCCGCCGCACGGACGGCAGGGCGCGCCTGACCTCGAAGCCGCCGATGTCGCTGGTGCGGCCCACGACGACCGTTTCCACCGCTGGCGAGGGGGGCTGGCTCATGACGGCTCCTGTCCTTCGGTGGAGGTGAGGCGGGTCGTGATGGTCATGGCGGGCCAGAGCGTGCGGGTCACCGGCGTCCGGTCGCAGATCTCGAGAAGGCGGGCGCGCTGGTCGTCGGAGAGGGCGTGGCCGACCCGGACCTCGCGCTCGACGCGCTCGTTCTCCTCGTCCTTGAAGAAGGCCAGGTCCAGGTGGAGCGCACCCAACTCCCAGCCCTTGCGCTCGGCATACATGCGCAGCGTGATCGCGGTGCAGGCGCCGAGCGAGGCCAGGAGCAGCTCGTAGGGTGCGGGTCCGGCGTCGTTGCCGCCGTGCGACGCCGGCTCGTCCGCCCGCAGCTCGTGCTGGCGGGCCTGGACCCGCTGCGTGTAGCCGTCGAGACCGTCCAGGCCGATCCGCGCGATCGGCTTCATCCTGACTGCCATGCGAACGTCCTCCTCTTGCCGGCTCCTGCCCGGCGGGGAGCCGCCGGCCGTCGCGCCAGGTGGAACCATAGCACCCCGGCCGGCGTCCGCTATCGGGCCAGATCGAAGACCAGCACCTCGCTCGCGCTCCGGCTCGCGAGGGTCAGGGCCGTCTCGTCGAGCACCGCCGCGCCGTCGCCGGCTTGGAGGGCGGTGTCGTTGACGGCGACCTCGCCGCGGACGACCTGCACCCAGGCGGCCCGGCCCGGCCGCAGCGGCAAGGTGGCCGTGCCGTCGGCGTCCAGGACGGACGAGTACAGGTCCAGATCCTGGTGGACGACGAGACTGCCGTCGCGGCCGTCGCGGGACGCGACCAGCCGCATGCGGCCCTGCCGGTCCTCGACCGGGAACGTCTTCTGCTCGTAGCCCGGCGGCAGGCCCTGGCGCTCCGGGACGATCCAGATCTGCAGGAAATGGACCGGCTCCGTCGGCGAGTGGTTGAACTCGCTATGCGCAATGCCGGTGCCCGCACTCATGCGCTGCAGGTCGCCAGGACGGATCACCGAGCCGGTGCCGAGGCTGTCCCGGTGCTCGAGCGCGCCCTCCAGCACGTAGGAGACGATCTCCATGTCCCGGTGCGGGTGCGTGTCGAAGCCGGCGCCCGGCGCGACCCGGTCCTCGTTGATGACGCGCAGCGCGCCGAAGCCCATGTGGTGCGGATCGTAGTACTGGCCGAACGAGAAGCTGTGGCGGCTGTCGAGCCAGCCGAAATCGGCCTTGCCGCGCTCTCCGGCGGGACGGACGATGATCATGGCGGTCTCCTTCGGCGCGGGCTCGCCGCCGGACTTTCCGGTGGTGGCCGCGCTCCCCCGTAAGATGATCGCCCGGGGGCCCGGCGTTAAGCCGGCGCCGGGAGAGAGGACTGTTGCAGGGGCCGCAACAAGCGTCTGTCGATGCCCGGAAACGCAAAGACCCCCGCGGCGTTCTTCACGCTGCGGGGGCCTCGACGTCCATTTCCGAGGCCGGCCCGAAGGCCGCCCCCGTCGTCCCGACCGGGCGGGAAGCTACTTGATCTTCGATTCCTTGAACGCGACGTGCTTGCGCACGACCGGGTCGTACTTGCGGAACTCGAGCTTCTCGGTGGTCTTCCGGGGGTTCTTCTTCTTCACGTAGAAGAAGCCCGTGTCGGCCGTGCTCACCAGCTTGATCAGGACCGTATTCTGCTTTGCCATAACTGAAATCCCGTGTTCGGCCGCCAATCCCCGGGTTCGAGCGGAACCGGTTGCACGGCAAATTGGGGGCGAAAGATAACCACGCTGGCCGCGGTGTCAAGTCCCGTGGCGACGCAGCGAAGGGCAATCGCATCTGACGGACGGGGGCCCGCCGCGCAGCGGTGGGAAGGTGGGGGTCTGCGGGCGCTTTGCCCTCACCCTCCCGGCCGTTGGCCGGGCCCCTCCCTCTCCCGTTGCACGGGAGAGGGGAAATTCGCGCCGGTTCATCGTTCGGCCAGCATCACCGGCGACATCCGCATGATCCGCCGGTACAGCCCGTCCTCGGTCAGCAGGCGGCGCGCGACCTCCAGGTCGAGGTCGGCCGCATGGTCCTTCCAGGGGCACATCGTCCGCAGGCTGGACAGCGCGCCCTCGTCGTCGGGGGCGGCGTTGCGCAGCGTGACCAGCATCGCCGGCAGCGCCGGTTCGCCTTCGTGCAGCCGCCGTATCACCTCCGCGGCGTCAGCCTCGTCGCGGCTGGTGCAGACCGTCGGCGTGACGCCCTGGAGATGGAGCGTGTAGCCCGACGGGGCGTAGATGCGCGACCAGGTCAGGAACAGCTCCCCGTCGTTCGGGAGGCGGGTGACGGTCTGGACGCTGCCCTTGCCGTAGGAGGAGGCGCCGATCACGACGGCGCGGCCGCTGTCCTGCAGGGCGGCGGCGACGATCTCCGAGGCGGAGGCGGACCGCCCGTCGAGAAGGACCACCAGCGGCAGTCCCGCGATCGCGTCGTCCCCGGTCGCCTCGAAGCGCTGGACGCTGTCGGGATGGCGGCCCCGCGTCGTGACGATGCTGCCCTGGGGAATGAAGATGTCCGCGACCGCGACAGCCTGGTCGAGCAGGCCGCCGGGATTGCTCCGCAGGTCGAGGATGAAGCCGCGGGCGTCCGGCCCCAGGCGGAGATTGGCGCCCGCTATCGCCTCGCGCAGGTTGACGGAGGTCGCGGCATTGAACCGGTCTATCTTCAGCGTCGCGACGCCGTCCTCCACCGCGGTCGTGACGGTGTTCGGGATCACGCGTTCCCGGTACAGCGAGATCCGGCGCACGCGTCCGCGATGGGAGCCTTCGCCCGGGCCGACCGTCACGTCGACGATGCTGCCGGCCGGCCCGCGCAGGCGCTCGCGCGCCTGTTCGAGGGGCATTCCCGCGGCGGCCGAGCCGTCGATCGCCAGCAGCCGGTCGCCGGCGCGG
>NZ_DASYHS010000180.1:0-26220 GCF_035998295.1 Arenibaculum sp.
CTTTCTAATGTGCCGGGATCTCAATGCCAGTCCATTCAGAGTAAGACCCAAGTATCATCGCACGACCGGTTCGGCCAGCGTGCGAATAACGGAGAAGGGCTGAACGAATGCTTGGAATCATTGGCCAGCCGAACACAAGTAGCGCCCGAAAACCATCGAGTTACACCTGTTCGCTGACGAGGCCGATAACCGAGACGTTGCTCGCTGAAGTTGGGTCCTGCGCATCGACGGCCTCGCTGGCCGCTTTGGAATTGCTCACGCGCCTCGGCCGCCAACTGCCGATCGAGACGGAAGTGGTGGGCCGTGCCGGAACCACCGCCTGGACCGCCCCCGACGGCTGGTCCGACGAGATCCGGATGCGCCCGGTCGAGGCCTCCCCGGGGTGGGCCCGGCCGCGCGTGCTCGATCCCTCCCCGTCCGGCCCGCACCTCTCGGTCCGCCTCGACCTGACGGGGAATACCGCCGCCTCTGGAGCCGTTCGGCCCGAACGGACCCCGGTCCGGCTCATGTGCACCGCCGCCGGCGGCGAGTTGCGGGTCGACTTCGACTGCGCCCATGGCGACCCCTGGGAGCGCATGGGAGCCGCCGTCGCGGAGATCTACGGCGAACTGCTGCGCGCGCTGATCGAGGAGCCTTCGCTCCCGCCGGCACGCGCAGGCGGCCTCGGCGAGGCATCGCGCCGGCTGGTGCTCGGCGACCTGGCGGGACGCGCCGTCGACAACGGCCCGTTCCTCGCCATTCCCGGGATGATCGAACGACGGACCGACCTCGCGCCCGATCGCCCGGCCCTGTCGCATGAGGGCCGGACGCTCAGCTACCGCCAGCTCGACCGCATCGCCAACGGCCTGGCCGCCGAGTTGGCGGCGTGCGGCGTCGCCAAGGGCGACGTGGTTCCGGTGGTGCTCGCCAACGGCCTGGAACTGCCGGTCTCCTGCCTCGCGCTGATGAAGCTGGGCGCCGCCTTCGTCCCGTTCGACCCCGGCTGGCCGGCCACGCGCCTTCGCGCAGCACTCGGCGTCCTCTCGCCCAAAGTGGCGGTCTGCGCCGGCCCGGACGCGCTTCCCGAGGACGCCCGCCACCTGGCCCTGCCGGTCGACGCGGCGCGAATCGCGGGTACGGACCGGCGCCCGGGGATCGCGCTGGGGCCGGAGGATGCGATCTACGGCATCTTCACCTCCGGGACGACCGGCACTCCCAAATGCGCGATGAACAGGCACGGCGGCCTGACAAACCGCTTCCTGTTCATGACGCGGTATTTCGGCGCGGACGAGAGCGAGGTCGTGCTCCAGAACAGCAAGCACACCTTCGACAGCGCCGTCTGGCAGATGTTCTGGCCGCTGACGATCGGCGGCCATGCCGTGATCCCCGCCCAGGGGGAGTTCCTCGACCTCGACCGGACGATCGAGACGATCGCCGCCTACGAGATCACGATGACGGATTTCGTCCCCACGATCTTCAACATCATGGTCTCGCTGGTGGAGCGCGACGAGGAGGCCCGGCGCAAGATCGCCTCGCTGCGCCGGCTGATCGTCGGGGGCGAGGAGATCACGCCCCATACCGTCCACAAGCTGTGCTCGATGCTTCCCGGCGTCCGCATCACCAACGGCTACGGCCCGACGGAGGCGTCGATCGGCATGGTCTTCCACACGGTGTCGCCGGCCGACGGCGACGCCATCCCGCTCGGCCGGCCCATCGACAACTGCTACGCGCTGGTCCTGTCCGACGACCTCCATCTCCTGCCGCCGGGCGCGCAGGGCGAGATCGTGATCGGCGGCGCGTGCCTCGGGAGCGGCTATTTCCGCGACCCCGACCGGACGGCCGAAGCGTTCGTGGCCAACCCGTTCCCCGAGATACCGGGCGACCGGCTCTACCGCACCGGCGACCTCGGGGCGTACGATGCCGGCGGGATGCTCCGCTTCCTCGGCCGTAGGGACTTCCAGGTGAAGATCGGCGGCGTACGGGTCGAACTCGGCGAGATCGAGACGACGGCGCTGGCATGCCCGCACGTGCGCCAGGCGAAAGTGCTGGTGGCCCAGCAGCAGACCCGCAAGTCGCTGGCGCTGTTCGCGGTCGGCGACCGCGACCTCGACGAGGAATGCCTGCGCGAGCACATGCGCCGCACCCTGCCGCGCACCAGCCTGCCGCGGCTTTACTTCGTCCTGCCGGAGATGCCCGTCACCGACCACGGCAAGGTCGATCACAGGCAGCTTCACGGCCTGCTCGACGTGAAGCTCGCCGAAGACGCGACCCGCCTGGAGAGCCTCGGGACGGTGACGGTGACGCTGGGCCGGGTCTTGCAGGTGTTCCGGTCGGTCCTGGAGAAGCCCGACCTGCTGCCGGACGAGGACTTCATGGTCGCGGGCGGCGACTCGCTGCAGGCACTCTCGGCCGTGATGGAGCTGGAAGCGGCGTTCGGCCTGCGGCTGGGCGTGCAGGACCTGCTGGAGAACCGCACGGCCGAGGCGATGAGCCGGCTGGTCGAGCGCAGGCGGGCCGGCGAGGCCCCGGAGCAGGCGGACGACATCCGGCTGATGGAGCGCGACGCCTCGGCGCCCGTCGCCGCCGTCCGGCAAGCTCCGCGGAACCTCGATCCGCCCGCGACCGTCCTGCTGACGGGAGCCACCGGCTTCGTGGGCAGCCGGCTGCTCCACGAGCTGCTGGCGCGCACCTCGCTGCGCGTGGTCTGCCTGTGCCGCGCCGAAACCGACCGTAAGGCCGGCAGGCGCGTCGTCGACACCCTCGCACGCCAGACCCTCTGGCAGAGCGCCTTCGCCGACCGCGTCGAGGTGCTGGCAAGCGACCTGGGGGCTCCCGGGCTTGGCCTCGCCCCCGCGGTTTGGGACCGCCTGGCCGGCGACTGCGACGCCATCCTGCATGCAGGCGCCATGGTCAACTTCCTGTTCGACTACCGCGCGCATCGCGCGGCGAACGTGCTCGGCACGCAGGAACTGCTCCGCCTCGCGGGCGAAGGCAGGCCGAAGGCGCTGCACCACGTCTCGACGCTCGGCACGCTCGACTGCGAAGCCGTCCGGCATCCGGAGCCGCTTCCCGAAGACTTCGACCCGGCCGCGGCGGTGGCCCCGAACAGCGGCTACAGCCGCTCCAAATGGATCGCGGAACGCAGCCTCGCCGAGGCACGCGCCCGCGGAGCGGACGTCACGATCTACCGCCTGGGAGAGGTGATGCCCGCCGCCGACAACGGACAGCCGAACGGGCAGGCGCTGACCCATTTCCTGCTGGCCGCGTTCCGGCGGCTCGGCGTCCACCCCGCGGCTTCGCTGCGCTCGGACTTCTCGCCCGTCGACCAGGTCGCCCGGCGCATCGTGGCGGCCCTGCCCGACCCGCTCGTCCGGGGGCGCACCCTGCACGTCTTCCACCCCGAGAGTATCTGCTTCACGCAGGTGCTGCCGAAGGCGGGCATCCCGCTCGAGCGCGTGTCGTGCACTGAGTTCCTGGCCCGGCTGGAGCGCGAGTGCGAGGAGACCGGCGAACGCGAGCTGGTGACGCTGCGCGCCCTGCTGCCGACGCGCGTGGGGCGCGGCGAGGACGAGCTGCGCCGCATCTTCGAAGGCCTGCTCGTCGACAATCCCCGCCTGTTCCGCCGGGATGCCTGCCGCGACCTGGAGCGGCGGCACGACCTGCCGGATGGAGATCCCGCCGGCGCCATGCGAGCCTATCGCGACCATCTCGACGCGCGGGACGGCATGGCCGACCGGCTGGCGGTCAACCACTGAGCGTGCCGCATCCCCGAGACGGCAGACCACGCATCGGCTGAGAGGAAACAATGCACTACCGGAAAATGGGACGCCTGGGCTGGGACGTCAGCGAAGTCGGCTACGGCATGTGGGGCATCGGCGGCGGGCCCGGCGGCTTCACGGGCTGGGATTACGACGTGGCGCCGCGGTGCCTGGACGAGGCGGTCGCCATGGGCTGCAACTTCTTCGACACGGCCTGGGTCTACGGCCGCGGAGTGAGCGAGCAGCTGCTGGGACGGCTGCTGAAGGACCACGCGGACCGGAAGCTCTACGTCGCCACGAAGATCCCGCCCAAGAACAGGGAATGGCCGCCGCGCCCGGAAGACACGCTCGACGACGTCTTTCCCGTGGACCACATCCGCGAGTACACGCATCGCAGCCTCGAGAACCTGGGCGTGTCCCGGATCGACCTGATGCAGTTCCATGTCTGGGAGGACCGCTGGGCCGGGGACGAACGCTGGCAGCGCGCCGTGTCGGACCTGAAGAGCGAGGGCCTGGTCGAGGCCTTCGGCATCAGCGTCAACCGCTGGGAGCCGGCCAACTGCCTGGCGGCGATCGAAACCGGTCTGATCGACGTGATCCAGGTGATCTACAACGTCTTCGACCAGGCCCCGGAGGACGAACTGTTCGTGCGGGCCCAGGAGCAGGGCATCGGCATCATCGCGCGCGTCCCCTTCGACGAGGGCTCGCTGACGGGGATGCTGACCCGGGACACGAAGTGGCCGGAAGGCGACTGGCGGAACACCTATTTCTGCGAGGAGAACCTCGTGCCCACGATCGAGCGCGTCGAGGCGCTGAAGGCCGCGGTGCCCGAGGGCATGACGCTGCCCGAGCTGGCCTTGCGCTTCATCCTCCGCCACCCCGCGGTCAGCACCGTGATCCCGGGCATGCGCCAGCTGCGCAACGTGCAGGCCAATTTCGGCGTCAGCGACGGCCGGCCGCTGCCGGCCCCGGTGCTGGCGGAACTGCGCCGGCACCGCTGGGACCGCAAGCCCACCTGGTGGTCGCAGTGAGCGCGGCGGCGCGGCCCCGGCCGGAGGGCACGGCGGCATGAACAAGGTCATCGCGCTCTGGGCGCATCCGCGGGCGGTCTCGACGGCCTTCCTGCGGATGATGATCGAGCGGGGCGACGTGATCGTCGTCCACGAGCCGCTCGTCACCCTGGTGGACGAGGGCGAGGTCCCGGTCACCGACGGACGGGGCGGCACCGTCGTCCTGCGGTCTCCGATCGAGGTGATCCGGCACCTGAAGTCGCTGGCGGCGCTCGCCCCGGTGTTCTGCAAGGACACCTGCGAGTTCCAGTACGAATGGATGTTCGATCACCCCGACGAGATGGCGGGGATCGAGCACACCTTCATCGTGCGCGACCCGAAGAAGGCCATCAACTCGCACTACCAGGTGAAGCCGACGGTGACGTGCCCGGAGATCGGCTACGAGCACCTGTACCGCATCTTCGAGTTCGCGCAGCGCATCCGGGGAAAGCGGCCGCCGGTCATCCACTCGGAAAGGCTGCTCCAGGACCCCGCGGCGGTGATCCGCCGGTACTGCGAGCTGGTCGGCCTGCCTTTCATACCCGAAGCCCTCACCTGGAACGCCGAGGACCGGCCGGAATGGAAGCGGACCCAGGTCTGGCACCAGGACGTGGCCCGCAGCACCGGCTTCAGCCACCGGGAGCGGACCTACGAGGTCACCGTCGACAACGACGAGAAGCTCCGGTCCTTCTACGACCACCACTACCCCTTCTACCGGCATTTGAGCGAGCACGCGATCTGACGGGGCGCAGAACCCCGCCCGCATCACGATTACAACAGGAGAGCCCCATGTCGACGTCGCAGGCCAGCACCACGACCCTTTCCCCCGGAGAAGCCTTCGCCCAGGCGTTCCTGCGCGACGGCAGCAGGGCCGAGGTGGAGTTCGACTTCACGATCACCGACGCGTTCAAGCCGACGCAGGACCGGCCGCGGCTCACCGTCCGCAACCTGTTCAAGAAGCGTCCCGCCGAGGGCGAGGTGACGCGGTTCTGGCGCGAGACCCGGCCGAGCCGCGACGAGGCCGCGGCGGTGACGGAAGCCGGGCTGCGCCAGGAGGCCGCGTTCAAGTTCGGCATCGGCGAAGGCCGGGTCCATCCGATCAGCGCCTGGGTCCAGATCCCGGACGAGCTGCGCGACGACCCCGAGGGACTGGCGGTCTTCATCGACTACCGCCTGCTCGTCCGTCTCGCCACCGCCGAGAACCAGGCGCTGACCCTGGGCGAGCACGGCCTGCTGAACCACCCCGGCGTCACCCGCCTGCCCTACGAGGGCGACTACGTCTCCGGCGTGATGGCGGCCTGCAACGAGATCGAGCAGAATGGCGCCACGGCCCATGCCATGATCGTCAACCCCTACGACTACTACAACCACATGGTGGGCAGGAACGGGCTGCTGGAGGACCTCGCCCGCAACGGCACGCTGATCACGCGCACGCGCATGGTCGCACCGGGCTGCGCGCTGGTGGGCGACTTCGCCGTCGCCGCCCGGCTGCTGGACGGCGGCAAGTCGGTGATCCGGGTCGCCGAGCCGCCGCCGGGCACCTTCGCCGGGCCGGGCATCGCGGTCTGCGCGACGATCTACGAGGGCCTGGCGGTCCATCTTCCGACCCATTTCTTCCACGCCGTGCCGGCGGGAACGGCCTCCTGAGGACCGGCCCCCGACGCGAAAAGGACGGAGAACGGCTATGACCGGGACACAAGCGAGCTCCGAGGGCATGTCGCACCTGTACAGGCAGTTCTTCCCGCTGTTCGGCGGGCTGTTCTTCTGCCATCTCGGGATCGGCATGTCGCTGTCGACCCTGCCCTTCTACGTCCGCGACGTTCTCATCGGCGACGAGGTGGCGGTCGGGGTCGCCGTCACCGCGATCGCGCTCGCCGTCGTCGTCTCGCGACCGGTGGCGGGACGCTACGCCGACCGGCACGGCTACAAGCTGGTGATGCTGCTGGGCGCGGTGATGTGCGCGGTCGCCGGCGCGCTCTACTTCGTCGCGGCCAACATGCCCGTGCTGGTCGCGATCCGCATCCTGCACGGCGTAGGCGAGGCGGCCGTGTTCACGGCCGGCGCCACCTGGCTCGTGCAGCTCGCCCCGGAAGAGCGGCGCGGCAAGGCGGTCGGGCTGTTCGGCATCAGCATGTGGATGGGGATCACGATCGGCGCCTTCGTCGGCACGCAGCTCCTCGCGTTCGGCGGGTTCGCCGCGGTCTGGACCGCCTGCCTCGCGACGCCGGTGCTCGGGCTGGCGCTGATCGCGATGAAGGACAAGCCGCAGCAGGCCGCGCAGAAGAAGAAGCAGGCGCTCCTGTCGTCGACGGCCGTGCTGCCCGGCGCGGCGCTGGCCATGGGCGCGTCGGGCTACGCAGCCCTGGCGGCCTTCGTCGTGCTGTATTTCGACGGCCGCGGCATCGAGAACGGCATCGCCGTCTTCAACGCCTATGGCCTCGCCTATGTGGGCGTCCGCATCCTGGTCGGGCATTGGCCCGACAAGTTCGGCCCCAAAAGGGTCGCGTTCTGGTCGGGCCTCGTGGAGGCGGCCGGGCTGCTGATCCTGGCGACCGCGCCGAACCTGACCATCGGCATCGCGGCGGGCCTGATCATGGGCGCGGGGCTGTCGCTGCTCTATCCGTCGCTGGCGCTGATGGTGATCAACCGGACCGAGAAGTCCCAGCAGGGAGCGGCACTCGGCACCTACACTTCGTTCTGGGACCTCGGCCTTCTGATCTGGGGACCGATCACCGGCCTCGTGGCCAAGGAGGCGGGCTTCGCGTCGATCTACTTCCTGACCATGGGCTGCGCCGTCGTGGCATCGCTGCTGGTCCTCGCGGCATCGACCCGCTCGGCCGAACGTCCGGCCGGTTCGACCGCCTGACCGGCCCCCGACCGAGCCCCGGACCGGCCGTGACCACGCAACGCAGCGACTTCCTGATCCTCGGCGGCGGGATTGCCGGCGCCTCGGCCGGCTTCTTTCTCGCCGGCCGGGGAACCGTCACGCTGCTGGAGACCGAGGACACGCCGGGCTACCACGCGACCGGCCGGTCGGCGGCCCTGTTCACGGAGTATTACGGCAACGCCTGCATCCGCGCGTTGACGAGGGCGAGCCGGGCCTTCTTCGAGAACCCGCCGCCGGGCTTCGCGGAACATCCCCTCCTGACGCCGCGCGGCGTCGTGGCCGTCGCGCGCGACGACGACGAGGCCGAGTTCGAAGCCGCGCTGGAGCGGGGCCGCGCGATCTCACCCCTGACCCGCGAGATCGACGCGGCCGAGGTGGCGCGGCTGTGCCCCATCGTCAGGCCCGGCAGCTTCGCGCGGGCCCTGCACCGGCCGATCGTGATGGACGTCGACGTCCACGCAGCCCATTCCGGGTTCCTGCGCGGCCTGCGCGCCCATGGCGGACGGGTCGTCACCTCCGCGCCGGCGCGCGCGATCGGGCGCGAGGACGGTGTCTGGCTGGTCGAGACGCCCGTCGGCCGATTCGCGGCGCCCATCCTCGTCAACGCCGCCGGCGCCTGGGCCGACGAGGTCGCCGCGATGGCCGGTGTGGCAGCCATCGGCCTGGTCGCGATGCGGCGCACCGCGATCACCTTCGACCCGCCGGCGGGGCTGGACCCGTCCGGCTGGCCAATGGTGACCGACATCGGCGAGAGCATCTACGTCAAGCCGGAGGGCGGCCGCCTGCTCGCCTCGCCCTGCGACGAGACGCCCGTGCCGCCCTCCGACGTGCAGCCGGACGAGATCGACGTCGCGACGGCCGCCGATCGGGTCGGGACGCTGACCACGGTCGCGATCCGCCGCATCGTCCACAGATGGGCGGGGCTGCGCAGCTTCGTCGCCGACCGGACGGTCGTGGTCGGCGAAGCGCCCGACGCGCCCGGCTTCTTCTGGCTGGCCGGACAGGGCGGATATGGCGTACAAACCGCGCCGGCCGTCGCGCGCGCGGCGGCCGCACTCGCAACGGGCGAACCGCTGCCGGATGAGGTCGCGTGCCTGGGGATCACCGCCGCCGACCTGTCGCCGGCACGGCTGATCTCGGGGCGCGCGCAGCGGCAAGACCATGATCGGGACGGCACATGACTGCACTGACCCATCTCCAGCGGCTCGAGGCCGAGAGCATCCACATCATGCGGGAAGTCGTCGCCGAGTGCGAGAACCCGGTCATGCTGTATTCGATCGGCAAGGACAGCTCGGTGATGCTGCACCTGGCCATGAAGGCGTTCCATCCCGCCAAGCCGCCCTTCCCGCTGCTGCACGTCGACACGACGTGGAAGTTCCGGGAGATGATCGAGTTCCGCGACCGGACGGCCGAGAGGCTCGGCCTCGAGCTGCTGGTGCACGTCAACCGGGAAGGCCTGGAGCGGGGCATCGGCCCGTTCACCCACGGCTCCTCGGTCCATACCGACGTCATGAAGACCCAGGGCCTCAAGCAGGCGCTCGACCGGTACGGCTTCGACGCGGCCTTCGGCGGGGCGCGGCGGGACGAGGAGAAGTCCCGCGCGAAGGAGCGCATCTTCTCGGTGCGCACGGCGCAGCACCGCTGGGACCCCAAGCAGCAGCGGCCGGAACTCTGGCGCCTCTACAACGCGCGCAAGGCCAAGGGCGAGAGCCTCCGCGTCTTCCCGCTCTCCAACTGGACCGAGCTGGACATCTGGCAGTACATCCACGCCGAGAACATCCCGATCGTGCCCCTGTACTTCGCCGCCGAACGGCCGGTCGTCCGGCGCGACGGCATGCTGATCATGGTCGACGACGACCGCATGCCGCTGGAGCCCGACGAGACGCCGGAGCTGCGGCGCGTCCGCTTCCGCACGCTCGGCTGCTATCCGCTGACCGGCGCGATCGACAGCGATGCGGACAGCCTGATCGCGATCGTGCGCGAGATGCTGCTGGCCACCACGTCCGAGCGGCATGGCCGCGCGATCGACCACGACGCCGCGGCGTCGATGGAGAAGAAGAAGAGCGAGGGGTACTTCTGATGGCGCACGATGCCGACCTGATCGCCCGGGACATCGAGGGCTACCTCGCCGAGCAGGAGAGGAAGAGCCTGCTCCGCTTCATCACCTGCGGCAGCGTCGACGACGGCAAGAGCACGCTGATCGGGCGGCTGCTCTACGAATCGAAGCTGCTGTTCGAGGACCAGCTCCAGCAGCTCGAAGCGGATTCGAAGCGGATGGGCACCCAGGGCGAGGCGCTCGACTTCGCGCTGCTGGTCGACGGGCTGTCGGCGGAGCGCGAGCAGGGCATCACCATCGACGTCGCCTACCGCTTCTTCACCACGGACCGGCGCAAGTTCATCGTCGCGGACACGCCCGGTCACGAGCAGTACACCCGTAACATGGTGACCGGCGCCTCGACCGCCGACGTCGCCGTGATCCTGATCGACGCCCGCAAGGGCGTGCTGACGCAGACCCGACGCCACAGCTATCTCGTTTCGCTGATCGGCATCCGCAACGTCGTGCTGGCGGTCAACAAGATGGACCTCGTCGGCTATTCGCAGGAGACCTTCGAGACGATCGTGGCCGATTACAGGGCCTTCGCCGAGCGGATCGGGATCGAGCGCATCACCGCGATCCCGATGTCGGCCCTGCGCGGCGACAACGTCACGACCGCCAGCGACGCGATGCCCTGGTACGCCGGGCCGACGCTGATCGAGTTCCTAGAGACGGTCGAGATCGAGAGCGGCCACCAGTCCCGGCCGTTCCGGATGCCCGTCCAGTGGGTCAACCGGCCGAACCTCGACTTCCGCGGCTTCGCCGGGCTGATCGCCGGCGGGACCGTCCGCCCCGGCGACCGGGTGCGGGTCCTGCCGTCGGGACGCGAGAGCGTCGTGCGGCGCATCGTCGCCCATGGCGGCGACCTCGACGAGGCCGTCGCCGGCCAGTCGGTGACGCTGGCCCTGGCCGACGAGATCGACATCAGCCGCGGCGACGTCCTGTGCTCGGCGACGGAACCGGCCGGCGTCGCCGACCAGTTCGAGGCGACGCTGATCTGGATGTCCGAGGAGCCGTTGCTGCCCGGGCGGCCCTACCTGCTGAAGATCGGGACCAGGGTCGTGACCGGGACGGTCTCGGCGCTGAAATACAAGGTCAACGTCAACACGCTGGAGCATCTCGCCGGCAAGACGCTGGACCTCAACGAGATCGCGGTCTGCAACCTCAGCCTCGACCGGGCGGTCGCCTTCGACGCCTACGAGGACAACCGGGAGACCGGCGGCTTCATCCTGATCGACCGGCTGTCCAATGCCACGGTCGGCGCGGGGCTGCTGCATTTCGCACTGCGCCGTTCCCAGAACGTCCACTGGCAGGCGCTCGACGTCGACAAGGCCGCCCGTGCGACGCTCAAGGCGCAGAAGGCCTGCGTCCTGTGGTTCACCGGCCTGTCCGGAGCGGGCAAGTCGACGGTCGCGAACATGCTGGAGAAGAAGCTGTTCGCCCAGGGGCGCCATACCTACCTGCTCGACGGCGACAACGTCCGCCACGGCCTGAACAAGGACCTGGGCTTCACCGACGTCGACCGGGTCGAGAACATCCGCCGCGTCGCCGAGGTGGCGAAGCTGATGGTCGATGCCGGGCTGATCGTCCTGGTCTCGTTCATCTCGCCGTTCCGGGCCGAAAGGCGGATGGCCCGCGACCTGCTGGAGGCCGGCGAGTTCCTGGAGGTGTTCGTCGACACGCCGCTGGCCGTCGCCGAGCAGCGCGATCCGAAGGGCCTCTACCGCAAGGCGCGCCGCGGCGAGATCAGGAACTTCACCGGCATCGATTCGCCCTATGAGGCGCCGGAGAACGCCGAGATCCGGATCGACACCACGGCGATGTCGCCGGAAGACGCCGCCGACGCGGTCCTGGAACGGCTGCGCGACGCCGGCATCGTCTGAGGCCGGCCGAGCCGGCATCGTCTGAGGCCGGCCGAGCCGGCATGGTTAACCGGATGTAAGGACCGCCATGGTCTCCTGCATTGTCCCCGATCCGACCACGGAGCGACGATGCAGGTTCCCGGTGTGCAGGTTCCCGGTGTGCAGGTTCCCGGTGCGTGGCTTGCGGCGGCTCTGGCCGCTGCCCTTTCCTTTTCGTTTCCGGCGGCTGCGGGCCCGGTCGAAGCCATGTCGACCGCGCTCGATGCCGCGACCGGGCAGGTGCGCCTGCTGTTCGACAGGACGGGGCGTCTGCTGGACGGGTACGAAGGGAGAAGGGACACGTCCGGGATCCATCTCGACCGGTTCAAGCTGGCGGTCGGCCGGCACGAGGTGCCGCTGGCCGCCCTCGGCACCTTCGTCCCGCGGGCGCTGAAGCGACGCGGAGACGGTCGCGTCAGCATCTTCGGGGCCGGCGCCGCGCGCTTCGATCCCGACGGCATCGGCTTGGAAAGCGACGGGCTGTCGCTCGGGGCCGACTTCGCGGTCCGCCACCAGGTGCGGCTCGGTGCCGCCGTCGGCTACTCCCGGCAGCCGATCGGGTCCGGCGCCTTCGCCGAGACGAAGACCGTATCGGTGCATGGCGCCATGAGCCGTTCCGGGCTCTCCGTCGAAGTGGTCGCGGGCGGCGGGCTCGGGCGCGAGACGAGGACGCGCAGAAGGGCGAGGTCCGTGCTGTTCGCCGGCGGCCGCGCACGATGGAGTCTGGTTCCGCTTCCAAAGCGGGTGCCCCGGCTGAAGCTGGCACCGTCGGCGTCGGCAGTCGGCGCCCTGGGCGGCACCGGATGGACCGTCGGCACGGCCGCGGTAACCACCGGACTGACCGCATCCCACGAGATCGGGTCACGATGGGGCCGGTTCGCCCCGCAGGTATCGGTCGAGCGGACGGCCGAAATGGCATCTGGACCACACGGCAGGCCCGATGCGGCGTTGCGCCTGGGGATAGTCGGCCGGCTCGACGGCGGTCCCGTCCTGTCGGTCGAGCACGTGATGGGGTGGAAAGGCCGAAACCTCGACCGCCACGCCGTCACCGGCAAGCTCAAGCTGAAATACTGACCCCCGGGGACGTGCCGCAGGCCTCGCAATGCTGCGGTGCAGCATTTCGATGACTGCGGGGGCTTCGGCCCTGCTAGCATTCCCTGGCCCTCGAACGGAAGGGCTGGGAGGGACGCCTTCTCGCTGATTGGAGGAGGTTTCCATGATCAACGATCGAAACGACGGCTTCGAACTGCCGAGCTACGAGGAGCTGTGCGCGATCGAGCGCAGGGCCCGGCGCGACCGCGGCATCTATCTCGCGGACCTGCTCAGGAAGGGGTTCCAGGCGATCCTGTCCCGCCTGCAGGGCCATGCTCCGGCCGGGAGTTCGCTGGCGGGCCGTTCCGGCATCCGTCCGGCCCGGTGACGCCGCGAGGATCGGGCAAGGGCTGAGACGAACGTTCCCACCCCGGAAAGAAGAGCGGCCCGGCTCGTGAGAGCCGGGCCGCATTTCCAGTCGGACCTACGGGACGTGCCCGATCAGCTCTTCTGGTCGTAGTAGGAGTAGGTGCCGTCCTGCCACTCGTAGACGACGTAGCCGGGCGCGGTCACGTCACCCTTCGCGTCGAAGGCGATGTTGCCGAGCACCGTGTCGAAGTTGCCCTTCTTCAGCTCTTCGGCGACGGCCATCGGGTCGGTCGTGCCGGCGCGGCGCACCGCTTCGGCCCAGGCCTGGACCGCACCGTAGGTGTAGAGGACGTAGCCTTCCGGCTCGATGCCCGCGGCGCGGAACATCTCGACCGTCGGAGCGGCCGTCGGGTTCAGCTTCGGATCCGGGCTGAAGGTCATCAGCATGCCGGCCCCGTCTTCACCCGTGATGGACCAGAACTCCTGGGTGACCATGGCGTCGCCCGACATGACGCGGGCATCGCCCATCCCCTGCTCGGCCATCTGGCGGACGATCAGGCCCGCCTCGGTGTGGTAGCCGCCGATGTAGACGAGGTCGATGTTGTTCTGCTTCAGCTTGGAGACCAGCGCCGAGTAGTCGCGCTCGCCGGCGGTGTAGGCCTCGTACATGGCCTCCTGGATGCCGAGCTTGTTGAGGTTCTCCTTCGTGGCGTCGGCAAGGCCTTTGCCGTAGGCGGACTTGTCGTGAAGGATCGCGATCTTCGCGTCGGGGAAGGTCTCGTGGATGAACGCGCCGGCCACCTGGCCCTGCTGGTCGTCACGGCCGCAGACGCGGAAGATCGTCGGGAAGCCCTGCTCGGTGAAGGTCGGGTTGGTCGAGGCGGGCGTGATCTGCAGGATGCCTTCCTCGTTGTAGACCTGGCTGGCGGGGATCGAGGAGCCCGAGCAGTAGTGACCGGCCACGAAGACCACGCCGCTGGCCGCGAACTGGTTGGCGATCGCGACGGCCTGGCGCGGGTCGCACGCGTCGTCGCCCTCCTCCAGCACGATCTGCTGGCCGAGCAGGCCACCAGACTCGTTGAGTTCCTTCACGGCCATCACGGCGCCGTTGCGGAGCTGCTCGCCGAACGCGGCATACTGGCCGGTCAGCGGCGCGCCGACGGCGATGCGGATCTCCTGCGCGCCGGCACTGCCGGCAACGCCGGCCGTGGCCGCGAACAGGCCCGCCGCAAGTAGGGCTTTGAACTTCGACATCAATCACTCCCTGTCATTGTCTGCCCGCCCCGGAGGACCCGGGGCCCGTGGGCCGGCCTTGAGGCGCCGCCCTACGGTCGTGGTCACTATCATACCGATCCGTTGAGGTTTTGGTATTTGGAAATGTCAACGGCACTACCCCACTCGCGGTATGATCGCATGCATATTTACATCGACCGGGCCGTGCCCGCCAGTGCTGCCGTTCAATTTCCGAATGCCGGTACGCTTCCCTGCACGCTCATGCAGTAGGTGAGGCCGAGCGAGGGTGGGCGGGTCTCGATCGGCGCCGGATGTCTCACGTCGACGGGAGACGTCACCTGGCCCTTGGCGTCGAGGAACGCGGGGGCGGCCGCGGGGTTGAGGGCGACGAGGCCCTTCCGGTCGGCCGGCATCGGCGCGAAGGCCATGGTGGGATTGTGCACCTTCTCGGTCGGGATCCGGGCGAGCACGCCCGCGGCGCTCGGACTGTCGCCCGGCAGGTCCGTCACGAGGATGCTTCCGGTCCCTGTGGCGCCCTGGACGACGTTGGCGCCGTGCGTATGGACGGGGACGCTGTCCGGCGTCAGCTTCTCCTCGGGGTCGCCGCGATACCTGCCGAGGGTGGGGATGCCGGGGGCGCCCTCCTTCGGCGCCGGCACGCCGACGCCCGGCGGAGCCGCGCCCACCGGCGTGATGCCGCGCAGGTCGGGAAGATCGAGGCTGTCGCGCTGGGCGCCGAACGCGCCCCCGACGAAGTCCTTGTAGTTGGCATAGGCCGGGTCGGACGTCGCGAGCGCGCGTCCGTCCAGGGGCACGAAGCCGACCGGGCAATAGTCGAAGGCGAAGGCGCAGATCGAACCGTAGAGCGGCATGTCCGAGCACGCCTGCGCCCGGTCCGCGGACGCGAGCAGGAGGGCGGGGACGAGCGGCAGGACGTGAAGCGGGATGCGTCTCATGGGAATTCCCCGGGGTTTTCCGTTCGTTCGGGCACAGGGCCCACCGGCGGCGGGTCAGGGGCGCTGCGGGTCAGGGGCGTTGCGGGTAGGTTCCGCTGACGGCGATGCAGGCGGTCAGCGCCATCTGCGGCGGGCGCAGCGGCAGCGCCGCCGCGTCCGCGTTGCCGGCAGGGGTCACCACCACCGGCGGGACCGCCGGTGCCGAGGGATCGGCCGGCGCCTTCGTCGCCGCGGGCGGCGTCCCGGAGAAATAGGCGCGAAGCTCGGACGTCATCGACAGGGTGGGAGCGTCGGGCGAGTAGAAGTCGGGCATGGCCGCGAAGACGTTGCCCTCGGGAGAGGGGACGCTGCCGTTGTCGGTCACCGCCGGAATCGCGAGCCTGTTCAGGCGTATGTGCGCCTCGTAGTCGTGGACGTGCGGCAGGTTCTCCGGGAACAGCAGGTGGCTGTCGTTGCCTTCCTCGACGCCGATCCAGATGTATTCCTGGAACCGGGACGTCCCGGTGCCCATCGGCATCCGTCCCTGCAGGTCGGGCATCAGGAAAGCGTCGTCCTGGGGGGCTGGCCGTAATAGTCCTGCACCAGCGAAAACATGGCCCTGGAATAGGGAACATCGTCGGAGATCTCGACTTGCTGGCCTAGTACCGGTTCGTAGCCCTGGGGGCAGAACGGGAAGGCGAAGAAGCAGACCGATCCCATGACGGGATTGGGGCCGCAGGCCTGGGCGGCGCCGGCGGTCAGGAACAACGCGCCGGCGGCGAGGCCGACGCGGGCCAGTTGGATCGCGGATCTGGTCATGGCGCCGTCCTCATGGTCGGCCTGGGAACTCGCCCTCGGTCGCGATGCACGCGACGAGCGCGACCTGCGGCGGAACGATGGAGATCGGCTCGCCCTTCGACACGTTGGGCGAGACGTTGACCCCGCCGGTCGGGGCGCGATGCCTCGAAGGGAGCCCCGGATGGGGTCCGGAACGCAGCTGTGACCAGGTCGTTAGCGTGGCGTTAGGCACTGGCCGGCTAGACGGGACGCCATGGACATCGATCTGCGTACCTTGTTCCTGGCCCACTCCGTCGTGTCGGTGACGCTGGGAGCGTTGATGGTCACGTTCTGGTACGCGCACCGGACAATACCCGGGCTCGGCCAGTGGACGCTCGGCACCGGCCTGATCGGCCTGATGACGCTGGGGGCCGGGCTGCGCGGCGTCATCCCCGACTTCCTGTCCATCGTCGTCGCCAACGGCCTCGGCTTCGCCAGCCTGGCCGCGTACTGGAACGGCATCCGGCTGTTCGGCGGCCGGCGGGTCTACTGGATCGGGACCGCGGCGGTCATCGGCCTGGCGGTCGTCTTCGTGGCGCATCGGACCTATGTGCGGGACGACGTCCTGGACCGGATAGCCGCGGCCTCCACGCTGATGTCGGCGGGCTGCTTCATGTGCGCGGGCGAGCTGCTGCGCGGCCCCGCCCGAACCTTGCGGAGCACCGCCCTGCCCGCCGCCGTCCTGTTCGCGCTGGTCGGGCTCACGCTCGCGGCAAGGGCGGCATCGACCGCGTTCCTGGCGCCGGGCCAGGACTTCTTCGCGCCCACCACCGTCCAGGGCGCGCATTTCCTGGTCTCCCTGATCAGCAACATCCTCACCGTCGTCGCCCTGCTGATGATGGCGACGCAGCGCCTGCAGCGGCAGCTGGAGACCCGCAACGCGGAGCTGGAGGCGGCCTGGACCCGCGCCGAGGACGCCAGCCGGGCCAAGTCGGAGTTCCTGGCCACGATGAGCCACGAGCTCCGGACCCCGCTGAACGCCGTGCTGGGCTTCTCGGACGTGATGCGCCTGGAAGTGTTCGGGCCGGTCGGGCACGCGCGCTACCGCGAATATGCCCAGGACATCCACGCCTCCGGCACACATCTGCTGGAGCTGATCACGAAGGTCCTGGACATCTCGAAGGCCGAGGCCGGGAAGCTGGCGGTCGAGGCGACCGCGCTCGACCCGCGCCCGATCCTGGAGTCCGCGGCGCGGCTGATCCGCGATGCGGCCGAGGCGAAGCGGATCCGCTTCTCGCTGGACCTGCCGGAAACGCCGCCGCCGTGCCACGCCGATCCCCAGGCGCTGACGCAGATCCTGCTGAACCTGCTCTCCAACGCCGTTAAGTTCACGCCCGAGGGCGGTGCCGTGACCGCGGGGCTGCGGCCGCAAGCCGGCGGCGACGTCGAGTTCGTCGTGCACGACACCGGGGTCGGCATGCCGACGGCCGAGATTCCGCGCCTAATGAAGCCGTTCGAGCAGGCCGCCAGCGGCTACGCCCGGCAGAACGGCGGGACCGGCCTCGGGCTGTCGCTGGTCGGGTCGCTGGTGCAGCTGCACGGGGGCGACCTGCGCATCGAGAGCGCCATCGGCCAGGGCACCACCGTGACCGTCCGGCTGCCGGCGGCCGGCTGCCGGGCGGCCTGAGGCCGCTCGCGTCACCCCGCGGCCTCAGGCCGCTAGCGTCACCCCGCGGCCCGAGGCCGCTCGCGTCACTCTGCGGCGCGGACCGCCTGCGTCTGCTCGCCCAGGCCTTCGATGCCGAGGCGCACGGTCTGTCCCGGCCGCAGGTACACCGGCGGCTTCAGGCCCATGCCGACGCCCGGCGGCGTCCCGGTGGAGATGATGTCTCCGGGCTGGAGGCTCATGAACTGGCTGAGATAGCTGACCAGGTACTTGACGCCGTAGACCATGGTCCTGGTGGAGCCGTCCTGGAAGCGCCTGCCGTCCACCTCCAGCCAGAGCTTCAGGTTCTGCGGGTCGGGCACGTCGTCGGCGGTCACCAGCCAGGGGCCGATCGGGCCGAAGGTATCGGCGCTCTTGCCCTTGGTCCACTGACCCGACCGCTCGGTCTGGAAGGCGCGCTCCGAGACGTCGTTGACGACGCAGTAGCCGGCCACGTGCGACAGGGCCTCGGCTTGGGAGACGTATTTCGCGGGCTTGCCGATCACGATCCCGAGCTCGACCTCCCAGTCGGTCTTCTCCGAGCCGCGCGGGATCTCGATCCCGTCGTCGGGGCCGCAGACGGCGCTGCTCGCCTTCATGAACACGATCGGCTCCGGCGGCACCGTCATGCCCGACTCCGCGGCATGGTCGGAGTAGTTCAGCCCGATGCAGATGAACTTGCCGACGCGCCCGACGCAGGGACCGAGCCGCGGCCGGCCGGGAACCTCGGGTAGCGTCGCCGGATCGACCGCGGCGAGCCGCGCCAGCCCTTCCGGTTCGAGCACGCCGCCGGCGACGTCGTCGATCACGCCCGACAGGTCCCGGACACGGCCGGAACCGTCCAGCAGGCCGGGCTTCTCCTGACCCGGCGGGCCCCAACGCAGCAGCTTCATGGTCTTGCTTCTCCCTCTTGGATCCCGGTGCGCCGCTTCACAGGCTCCAGCCGCCGTCGACGACGTGGACGGCGCCGGTCGTGAAGGCGGCTTCGTCCGACGCCAGGTAGACCGCCAGCGCGGCGATCTCCCCGGCCGTGCCGAGCCTGCCCATGGGCTGGCGCGCGACGAACTCGGCGCGCGCCGTCTCGACGTCGCCGCGCGCCGCGATGCGGTCGTCGAGCGACGGCGTCTGCACGGTGCCGGGGCAGATCGCGTTGCAGCGGATGCCGCGGCGGATGAAGTCGGTGGCGATCGCCTTGGTCAGGCCGATCACGGCGGCCTTGGTGGCGCCGTAGACGAACCGGTTCGGCGCTCCCTTGATGCTCGATGCGGCCGACGACATGTTGATGATGCCGCCGCCGCCGGCCTCCAGCATGGCCGGCAGGAAGGCCCGGCACATCCGGTACATCGACTTCACGTTGAGGTCGAAGGAGAAGTCCCAGTCGGCATCGCCGCAGTCCAGGATCGTCCCGTGATGGACGAAGCCGGCGCAGTTGAACAGGACGCCGACGGCGCCGATCTCCCGCGCCGCCGCCTCGACCGCGCCATCGTCGCGCACGTCCAGCAGCCGGGTGGCGATCGCCGGCGCCTCGCCCTTCAGGCTTTCGAGCGAGGCCTGGTTGACGTCGGTCGCGATCACCCGCGCGCCCTCCGCCGCGAAGGCCAGCGCCGATGCCCGGCCTATGCCCTGCCCCGCCGCGGTCACGAGGGCCGTCTTGCCTTCCAGTCTGCCCATCTCTCCCCCTTCAGCGTCCCGATGCCGTGCGGAGGATCAGGAAGATGCGCGCGACCTCCCCGGCACAGCCTCCGGCGTGCTCGTTCTTGAAGGAATGTGATCGGACTTGCGCCATCTTGGCAAGCAGGAAACCCGGTGACCCGCAGGACGCGCCGTATCGCTCGAAGCGGCCGGACAAGCCGCGGCCCTGCCGGCAAGGGTTCCGCTGCCGCACGCGGCGACGGCTCCTAATCTATCCTTCGGCGTGTACACGCACTGGAGCACGAGCACTGTCGGCGCAATGGATGGGTCTGGTGGGCCCGGCAGGATTCGAACCTGCGACAACACCGTTATGAGCGGCGCGTTCTAACCACTGAACTACAGGCCCCCAGGACGGGACGGAGACTGTGCCTCCGATCGGCACGGGACGCAAGGGCCGGCACGATGCCGGCCGGCCCTTGCGGTTCCCGGTCAGGTCCCGGTCAGGTGTCGAGGAAGCTGCGCAGCTTGCGGCTGCGGCTGGGGTGCTTCAGCTTGCGCAGGGCCTTCGCCTCGATCTGGCGGATGCGCTCGCGCGTCACCGAGAACTGCTGGCCGACCTCCTCCAGCGTGTGGTCGGTGTTCATGCCGATGCCGAAGCGCATGCGCAGCACGCGCTCCTCGCGCGCGGTCAGGCTGGACAGCACCCGCGTCGTCGTCTCGCGCAGGTTGGCCTGGATCGCGGCGTCGAGCGGCAGGACCGCGTTCTTGTCCTCGATGAAGTCGCCGAGATGGCTGTCCTCCTCGTCGCCGATCGGCGTCTCGAGGCTGATCGGCTCCTTCGCGATCTTCAGGACCTTGCGCACCTTCTCCAGCGGCATCAGCAGCCGCTCGGCCAGCTCTTCCGGGGTCGGCTCGCGGCCGATCTCGTGCAGCATCTGGCGCGAGGTCCGCACCAGCTTGTTGATCGTCTCGATCATGTGCACGGGAATGCGGATCGTGCGCGCCTGGTCGGCGATCGAGCGCGTGATCGCCTGCCGGATCCACCACGTCGCATAGGTCGAGAACTTGTAGCCGCGCCGGTACTCGAACTTGTCCACGGCCTTCATCAGGCCGATGTTGCCCTCCTGGATCAGGTCCAGGAACTGCAGGCCGCGGTTCGTGTACTTCTTCGCGATCGAGATCACGAGGCGCAGGTTCGCTTCCACCATCTCCTTCTTGGCGCGGCTAGCCTCCTTCTCGCCCTTCTGCACGGTCGAGACGATGCGGCGGAACTCGCCGATCGGCAGGCCGAAGTCCTGGCTGACCGTCGCGATGTCCTCGCGCAGGCGGACCGCGTCGCCCAGCGACTTCTCGGCGAAGCGCTGCCACGCCTTGCCCGACAGGCCGCGGATCCGGTCCGGCCAGGCCGGGTCGAGCTCGTGGCCGAAATAGTGGTGCAGGAAGTCCTCGCGCTTGACCTTGCAGTCGGTCGCGAGCCGCAGCATCTTGCCTTCCATCCCGATCAGACGGCGGTTCATGCCGTAGAGCTGCTCGACCAGCTGCTCGATCCGGGCGTTGTTGAGGCGCACGGTGTTCACCAGCTCCACCAGCTCGTGGCGGAGCTTGTCGTATTTCTTGTCGGTGCCGCGCGGCAGGTCCTCGCCGCGCTGGATCGCCTGGAGCCGCTCGGCCTGGATGCGGTGCAGCCGGTCGTAGGTGGCGGCGATCTTCTCGAAGGTCTCGAGCACCTGGGGCTTGAGCGCCTCCTCCATCGCCGAGAGCGACAGGCCGGCTCCCTCGTCGTCGCCCTCGCCATCCGGCTCGCCGTCGACCTCGGGCTCCTCCTCCCCTTCGATCTCGGAGCCTTCGCCTTCTCCCTCGCCTTCGGCGGCGAGACCGTCGGCCTCGTCGGGATTGCCGCCGTAGGTCGCGTCGAGGTCGATGATGTCGCGCAGCAGCATCTTGCCCTCGTTCAGGGCGTCGTGCCACTCCATGATCGCGCGGACGGTCAGCGGCGACTCGCAGATCGCGCCGATCATCATCTCGCGGCCGGCCTCGATGCGCTTGGCGATCGCGATCTCGCCCTCGCGCGACAGCAGCTCGACCGAGCCCATCTCGCGCAGA
This sequence comes from Arenibaculum sp., assembly GCF_035998295.1. Taxonomy (NCBI): domain Bacteria; kingdom Pseudomonadati; phylum Pseudomonadota; class Alphaproteobacteria; order Rhodospirillales; family Azospirillaceae; genus Arenibaculum; species Arenibaculum sp. Next base: position 21,456 of record NZ_DASYHS010000180.1, read on the forward strand.
TACATGCGCACGGGGTCGTCGGTCCGGCCGATGTCGTCGTCGTCGAGGTTGCCGACCGCCCTGGCGCCGTCGGGGTCGGCATCCGCGCCGGCGTTGGCCGCGTCGTCCTGCTCCTCGCTCTCGATGAGGTTGATCCCCATTTCAGAGAGCAGGGACATCGTGTCCTCGATCTGCTCCGAGGACGACTGATCGGGCGGCAGGGCCGCGTTCAGCTCGTCATAGGTGACGTAGCCGCGCTCCTTGCCGCGCGCGATCATCTTCTTGATCGCCTGGCCCATGCCGTCCATCAGCGGGCCGTCCACGGACTCTTCGCGAGTGTCCGTAGCCTCCGCGCTGGAATTAGTCTTCGTGGCCATTCGCTGGATGCCCCCGCATGAAACTCAACGCAAGGCGGCGCGGCTGCGGTTCACCCGCGCCGTCCGCCAGATCCGTTCCTGTCGCACCGGCCCTTCCCGTCTCAATCCCGCTTCCGTCCCTCGCTGCGGCCCGCGCCCGAACCCGGATGCCGGAGCCCCGGACGCCAGGGCCGGAGTCGCCGGTCGGTGCCATCCGTCCGCCTTCCCATCGGTCCGCCGACCGGACGAGAAAACCCATGCCCCGTCGCGACGGGGTGCGGATGAGCGCCTTCACGGCTCCCTGAGAACCAGTCCCGATGTGCCTTCGAAGCGCGTTCTCCCCCTTCAGTCTCCGCGGCCGCCGTCCCGTTTCGGGAGCCCTGGGCCCGTCGAGGGGGCATGGTTCGAAAACCTGCGCCGAGCAATCCATCGAAACTGCTGGAAAAGCCCTGCCGTCACAAGTGGACACAAACTAGAGCGCCGTCAAGCCCGGATTTACGATCGAGTGCGCACATCGAAAACCGGAGTCGCAGCCATGCAACGCTCCCTCCCGACGCCCCGGAAACTCACCACTCCGCCATGAAATCGGGGTCGTCGTGCTCGCGCCGATAGTTCTCGATCTCCTGGACCAGGGCCTGGAAGCGCCGCAGCCCCTCCTCGCCGCCGTCGACGACGCGCCGGGTCTCCCGGTGCAGCCAGCGCGCATGATACCTGGCCCAGATGTGCCGCCAGAGGCGCTGCGCCCCCTGCAGCTCGTCGCGCAGGACCAGCAGATGGGTCTGCACCCAGTCCGAATAGGGCCCTTCCTGCGGCGGCTCGACCCCCGCCTCGCGCAATGCCCGCGTCGCCTCCTCCCGGGTCTCGATCGGCCGCCGGCTCAGCACGTCGACCAGGGCGCGGCGCATCTCCTCGAAGCCCGCGTCCTCGAACTCGGCATATCCGAGAAGCTCCCCGAACTCCTCGAACAGGCGCGGATGCATCACCAGGGTGGCGAGCAGCATGAACTCCTGCCGGCGCGTGCCTTCGAGGCGCGGCGGCGCGTAGCCCGCGGGCCGCGCGTAGTTGCCCGCCCGGAACCCGGGGACGTAGCCGGGATCGCGGCGGCCGGCGAACGTCCGCCCCCCGCGGCCCGCGGCGCCGGGCCCGCCTCGCGGCGCCGCGGACTGAGGCCGGAACTCGCGGTACATGCGGTCGCGGAACTCCCGCCGGTAGAACTCCTGGACGGTGCGGTCGGCGATCTGGCGCACGCGCTCCTCGAGCGCGGCCTGGAAGCCGGCGCGCGCCTCCGGCGTGTCGAGGCGGCGGCTCTCGCGCTCCATGTCCCAGACCACGTCGGAGAGCGGCAGCGCCGCCGCCAGCACCGTCTCCATCGCTCCCGGCCCCTGGCCGCGGATCAGGCTGTCGGGGTCCTCTCCCGCCGTCATGAAGGCGACGCGCACGGAATGGTCGGGCTGGAGATGGGGCAGCACCCGCTCGACCGCGCGCCACGCCGCGCGCCGCCCCGCCGCGTCGCCGTCGAAGCACAGGACCGGCTCGCGCCGGCCCGGCGGGTACAGCTTCCACAGCTCCAGGATCTGGGTCTCGGTCAGCGCGGTGCCGAGCGGCGCGACGGCGCCTTCGAAGCCGGCGCGCACCAGCGCGATCACGTCCATGTAGCCCTCGGCCACGATCACGGGCTTGCCGGCCGCGGCCGCCTCGCGCGCGTTGCTCATGTTGTAGAGCAGCGTCCCCTTATGGAAGAGCGGGCCGTCGGCGGAGTTGACGTATTTCGGCCCGTCCCCCTCCATGATCCGCCCGCCGAACGCGACCACCCGGCCCCGGCGGTCGGTGACCGGGAACATGACGCGGTTGCGGAAGAAGGCGTAGGGCGACCGGCCGTCGTCGGGGCGGCGCAGGACGCCGGCCTCGACCATGTCGTCCTCGGTGAACCCCTCGCGCAGCAGGTGCGTGCGCAGCGCCCCGCCATCCGGCGGGGCGAAGCCGAGCCGGAAGCGGGCCACGGCCTCGTCGTCGAGCCCACGCCCGCGCAGGTAGTCCAGGCCCGCCCGCCCGGCCGGCGCGCGGAGCTGGCCCTCGAACCAGCGGCAGGTCGCCTCCACGAGGTCGTGGAGCCCCTTCCGTCGCTCGTAGCGCCGGCGGTCCTCGGGCGTGGCCTGCGGCACCTGCAGGCCCGCCTCGCCCGCCAGCAGCTCCACCGCTTCCACGAAGCCCAGATTGTCGTGGCGCATCACGAAGCCGACCACGTCGCCATGGGCGCCGCAGCCGAAGCAGTGGAAGAAGCCCTTCTGGTCGTTGACGTAGAAGCTGGGGGTCTTCTCGTTGTGGAAGGGGCACGGCGCCTTGAACTCGCGCCCCGCCCGGACCAGGCGCAGCCTCCGGCCCACGACGTCGGACAGCGGCACCCGCGCGCGCAACTCTTCCAGGAACTGCGGAGGTAGGCTCATCTCGCCCGCCGAAGGGCCCCGTCGGCAGGCAGGGCGGCGCGCGGGCCGCCGCGCCGTCCCGATCCCCGCGCCGTGCTCAGCCGAGCGCCGCGCGAACGACGCCGCTCGCCTTGGCGAAATCCATCTGCCCGGCGTAGCGCGCGCGCAGCTCCGCCATGGTCCGCCCCATGTCCTTCAGCCCCGAGGCGCCGAGCTCGCGGATCACCCCGTCGACGGCGTCCCTCACCTGGTCGTCGTCGAGCTGGCGCGGCAGGAAGCCCTCGATGACGGCGATCTCCTCGCGCTCCTGCTCGGCCAGCTCGAGCCGGCCGCCCTGCTCGTAGAGCGCGATCGCCTCGCGGCGCTGCTTGATCATGGTCTGGAGCATGGCGAGGATCTCGTCCTCCGTTATCCCGTCGGTCACGCCCCGGCCGCGCGCGGCGATGTCTCGGTCCTTCAGGGCGGCCAGGATCAGGCGCAGCGTCGACACCGCGCGCTGGTTCTTGGCGCGCATGGCCTCCTTCAAGGCCTCGTTGAGCCGCGTGCGGAGCATGGTCGTGATGTCCTCGTGAGAGCGTGACGTGCGGGCATCCTACCCAAATCGGCATCCGGCCGCCAGCTTGCCACCGGCCGCATGCCGGAACCGCCCGGCATCGGGCTTGACCGGGGGGTTCCTTTGGTCTAATCGCAGGCCCTGCCGACCGGGCGCCCCAGGGCACCCGGGCCCGGAGGGCTGGGTTGACGGCCGCGCGCACGGCACCCATCTGGGCCGGGCCGGCGCGGGCCATCAGCGCCCCTTCAGGTAATGCGCCGACAAGCCCCGTCAACGAGGGCCGACAACATGGGTCAGCCGATGTCCGAATCCGTCTCCGCCGGTCCCGGCGAAAACCTCCGCGCCGCGGCGGCCAAGCGCCCCGAAGGGGCGACCGCCGCCCTCGTCCTCGCAGACGGCTCGGTGCTCTGGGGCCGAGGCATCGGCGCCGCCGGCGCCCGGGTCGGCGAGGTGTGCTTCAACACCTCCATGACCGGCTACCAGGAGATCCTGACCGATCCCAGCTATGCCGGCCAGATCATCACCTTCACCTTTCCCCATATCGGCAATGTCGGCGCCAACCCCGAGGACGTCGAGACGGTGACGCCGTCCGCACGCGGCCTCGTGCTGCGCGCGGACGTCACCGAGCCCGCGAACTGGCGCGCGACGCGCCATCTCGACGACTGGCTCAAGAACCAGGACCTGGTCGGGATCACCGGCGTCGACACCCGCCGCCTGACCCGCCGCATCCGCGACCTGGGCGCTCCGAGCGGCGTCGTCTGCCACGCGCCGGACGGCCGCTTCGACCTGGAGGCGCTGCACGCGACGGCCGCCGGCTGGCCGGGCCTGGAAGGCATGGACCTCGCGAAGGAGGTCTCGTGCCGGCAGACCTACGGCTGGGACGAGACGCCGTGGCGGCTCGGCTCCGGCTACGGCCGCCTGGACGCCCCCGAGTTCCACGTCGTCGCGGTCGATTTCGGGGCCAAGCGGAACATCCTGCGCTGCCTCGCCAACACCGGAGCCAGGGTCACCGTGGTCCCGGCGACGGCGACGGTGGAGGACGTGATGCGCCACGCCCCGGACGGCGTCTTCCTGTCCAACGGCCCCGGCGACCCGGCCGCGACCGGCGAGTACGCGGTGCCGACGGTCCGCGGGCTGATGGAGACCGGCGTGCCGATGTTCGGCATCTGCCTCGGCCACCAGATCATGGCGCTGGCGCTCGGCGCCCGGACCGAGAAGATGGAGCGCGGCCATCGCGGCGCCAACCATCCCGTCAAGGACCTGGCGACCGGCCGGGTCGAGATAACGAGCCAGAACCACGGCTTCGTCGTCGTGCCGGAAAGCCTGCCCGAGACGGTCGAGGCGACCCATGTCAGCCTGTTCGACGGCACGAACGAGGGCCTGAAGCTGAAGGACCGGCCGGTCTTCTCGGTGCAGTACCATCCCGAAGCCTCTCCCGGCCCGCAGGACAGCCA
>NZ_DASYHS010000197.1:0-2555 GCF_035998295.1 Arenibaculum sp.
GCCGGGACCATCAGCGGGTCAGGCGCTCGACCTCCGCCCGGACGTCCCGGAGGATGCCGTCCGGCTCGCCCTGGCCGAGCGTGGCCGCGGTCACGGCCGAGCGGAACGCGTCGTTGGCGCGGATGCCGTTCGGGCCGGGGAAGGAATACCACTTCGTGATGATCGGGATCTGCGCGGCGGCGGCGCGGAAGTCCGGGTTCTCCTCGTAGAAGCGGCCGAGCAGGTCCGGCTCCTCCGCCGCGCGGCGGTTCGGCGGCAGGTAGCCGGAATTGCGCACCACGATCGCCGAGCCGAGCGGGCCCGACAGGAAGGAGACGTAGCGCCACGCCGCGTCCTGCCGGTCCGGGTCGCTCGCGAAGACCATGTTCGCATTGCCGCCCGCCGGGACGCGGCCCTCGGGCACGCCGAGCGGGAACGGCGCCACCGCCAGCGGGAACCGCCCGCCGACCTGCTCCTCGTAGCGGGTCAGGAACGAGGTCGAGTAGAGCAGCACCCCGAGATTGCCGGCATAGAAATCCTGCTGCGCCTGGTCCTGGCTGTAGGTCGGCATGCCCCGCTTCGCGACCAGGTCCGGCATCATCGCGAAGACGCGCCGCCCGGTCTCGTCGTCGAAGGCGAAGCCGTCCGGCCCGGCCATGGCGCCGCCATGGGAGAACAGCAGCGCCTGGTACAGGAAGCTGCCGCCCTCGTCGTAGTTGATGAAGAAGGGGTTGGGCGCGGACGGCAGCCGGCCGACCGCGTCCGCCAGCTCCATCAGCTCGTCCCAGGTCCGGGGCAGCGGGCGGTCGCCCCAGCCGGCCCGGGCCACGATGTCCATGTTGTAATAGGCGACCGGCGTCGAATAGGCGAGCGGCAGCGCCGCCAAGCCCGACGGCGTCGTCCCCATCTCCAGCATGTCGGGGGTGAAACCCTGGGCCACCGCGTCCGGCAGCTTCGCGACCAGGGGCGCCAGCGGGACGTGGACGCCGCGCTCGGCCACCGCGTCGATCAGGTTCAGCCCCTGGTTCGAGACGTCCGGCAGGCTGCCGGAAGCGGCGGCGCGCAGCACCTTCTGGGCCGATTCCTCGTAGCTCTGGGTCGGCGCCAGGAACTCGACCTCCACGTCCGGGTTCCGGCGCTCGAACTCCTCGGTCGCCGCCTCGAAGATCCGCTCCATCCAGTGCGGATACTGGACCGTGATCGTCACGGCCGAGGCGGGAGTGCCGGCCGCCGAGGCGATCAGGACGACGAGTGCGGCTGCGAGGGTCTTCATGGGCGCTGCATCCTTCGGAACGATACGCGGCAAGGCATATCACATTATGTCATATCCATAACCCGGGATTCTTTCCACCGTGAAGGATGATGTCCTTGAAACGGCGCCCTTCGCGATCGGCCGACGAAATGCTACATCGGGCGCGGGGAGGAACCGATGCGCCGCGCAGGGCTGATAGTCGACGTCTATTACGCGGCGCTCTACGCCCCGATCGCGGTGTCGCTGACCTTCCTGCCGGTCTGGATGCGCGGGCTCGGCCTGTCGGAGCGCGATATCGGCCTGGTCGGGGCGATCGGCATCGCGCTCAGGGTCCTGGCCTCGCCGGTCGCCTCGCACGCCGCCGACCGCCTGGGGCGGCGCAAGCCGCTGCTGCTGGCGCTGGTCGCCGGCGCCGGGATCGCGTCCGGCTTCTACCTCGCGGTCGAGACCTTCCTCGGCGTGCTGCTGGTCTATGCCGCGACCGGGATCTTCGCGTCGTGCATCGTGCCGATCGGCGAATCGATCGCGGTGCCGAGCATCCGCCGCCTCGGCCTGGACTACGGCATGGCCCGGCGCTGGGGCTCGATCTCGGTGGTGCTGATGTCGGTCCTGCTCGGCGGCGCGGTCGACGGCTCGGGGGCGGCGATCGTGCCGTGGTTCCTGGTCGCCTCCTACGTGCTGCTGCTGCCGGCGGCGGGCCTGCTGCCGGAAACGGCGGCCCCTGCGGAAGCGCCGCGGCCGCGGGCCCCGGTGGTCGAGATCCTGCGCGATCCCTCCTTCGTGCTGCTGCTGGGCAGCGCCGCCCTGGTCCAGGGCTCGCACGCGGTCTTCTACTTCTACGGCAGCTTCCTGTGGCTCGACGGCGGGATGTCGGCGACGGCGGTCGGCTGGCTGTGGGCGTTCGGCGTCGGCTGCGAGGTCGCGGCGTTCTCGGCCTCGCGGCGGCTCGGCGGGCGCTTCGGCACGGCGGGGCTGATCGGGATGGGAGCGGCGGCGGGGCTCGCGCGCTGGTCGCTGCTGGCCTTCGACGACGGGCTGGGCACGGCGGTCGTGGTCCAGCTTCTCCAGGGCGGCTCGCTGGCGCTGACGCAGGCGGGGGCGGCGCGCTTCATCGCGACGCGCGTGCCCCCTGGACTGGTGTCGAGCGCCAGCGGCGTCTATTTCGCGTTCGGCTACGGCATCTTCAGCGCCGTCGGCGCCTATGCCGGCGGGCTGGTCTTCTCGCGCGCGGGCGGCCTCGCCTTCCTGCTGGCGGCGGGGGCCTGCGCGGTCGCGCTGGCCTGCGCGCTCCGGCTGCCGCGCGGGGCGCAGGAGGCGGCCCGGC
>NZ_DASYHS010000231.1:0-5383 GCF_035998295.1 Arenibaculum sp.
CGGCGGGCGCATGGTGGTGCAGATCACGACCGAGGCCGTGGGCCGCTACGCGCCGGACGAACAGATGGCGGTGGTCCGGGCGGCCAGGCCCGAGGCGGTGTCGCTGGCGCTGCGCGAGCTGGCGCCCGCCCCGGACGCGGAGCCGGCGTTCCTCGACTTCATGGCCTGGATGCGGTCCGAACGCATCGCGGCGCAGGTGATCCTGTACGACCGCACCGACCGCGACCGGCTGGCCGGCCTCGCGCGGGCGGGACTGCTGCCGGAAGGCGGCTGGACCGTGCTCTACGTGCTCGGCCGCTATGCGGCCGGCCAGCGCTCCGAGCCGCGGGACCTGTTCGGCTTCCTCGACGAGGACGGCCGGTCGCCCTTCCCGGACTGGATGGCCTGCGCCTTCGGCCCGGCGGAAGTGCGGTGCCTGACGCTGGCGGCCCTGCTGGGCGGCGACGTGCGCACCGGGTTCGAGAACAACCTCCACCTCCCCGACGGCGGCATCGCGCCCGACAATGCCACGCTGGTCGCCAACCTCGCCACCGCCCTAGGCGCGTTGGGCACCACCCTCGCCGATGCCGACGACGTCCGCGAGCGCTGGCTGGGGCCGGTCCAGCCGACCATCCGGGACTGACGCGGCGCGAGGCCACGCCTCGCCAAACTGCCTCCTTCGTGCTAAATCCTTCGGGGAAACTGCACCAGAAGGATGCACAGACATGATCTCGGCGAACGCGATCAGCCTCTATTCCCCGGCCGCCCCCGTGCAGGCGCCGGTCAAGCCGGCGGCAACGCCCCAGCCCGCGGCCACCCCGCAGCCTGCAGCCGCGACGGAGGTCCAGACCCGCGACGCCGTCCAGGCCGGCGCCGCGCCTTCCGGCAGCCGCGGGACGCAGCTCGACATCAGGGTCTGACCGCCGCCCCCGGAGGCTCGCAGACGCGCGCCAGGACGCGGCGCAGGTCGTTCGGCGCCACCGGCTTGTGCAGCAGGCTGAAGCCGGCGCACCGCGCCTCGGCCGCCCGCTCCGGCGCCGTGTCCCCGGTCAGGACGATGCCCGGGACCTGATCGCCGCACAGGTTGCGCACCCGGCGGATCACGTCGGCGCCCGAGCCTTCGCCCTGGAGCCGGTAGTCGGCCAGGACGGCGTCGGGACGGACGGCGCCGCCCTGCACGAGCCCTGCCGCCTCCTCGCAGGACCGCGCGGCGAGCACGTCGTACCCCCAGCCTTCGAGCAGCATGCACATGCCGTCGAGCACGGCCTGCTCGTCGTCGACCACCACGATCAGGCCGCGATGGGCGGGGGGCGGCTCCTCGACACGGGCCGGGGCCGGAGCCGGGGCCGGCGCGCGCCGGGGCGCCAGCGGCACCTCGACCGTGAAGACGGATCCCCGTCCCGGCTCCGAACGGACGCCGGTCGCATGCCCGAGCAGACGGCAGAGGCGGCGCACGGTCGCAAGCCCGAGGCCCAGCCCCTGCCCCCGGGTGCCGGGAGACTGCGTGTTCACCTGGTGGAACTCGTCGAACACCGCCTCCAGCTCCCCCTCGGGAATGCCGATGCCGGTATCGACGACCTGGATCGACAGGCCGCCCCGGCGCTGCCGGCAGCCGACCAGGACGCGCCCGCCCGGCGTGTAGCGCAACGCGTTCTCGATCAGGTTGCGCAGGATGCGCTCGAGCAGGGCCGGGTCGCTGCGCACCCAGGCGTCGCAGGCCACCAGCTTCAGCTCGAGCCCCTTGGCCCGGGCCCGAAGCGCGTATTCGGCGCCGAGGCGCTCGATCAGCGGCCCGATCGGGAACTCGGACGGCCGGGGCCGGACGACGCCGGCATCGAGCCGCGAGATGTCGAGCAGACCGTCCAGCAGCTGGCGCAGGGCGTCCAGCGCCTCGTTCATGTTGGCCACGAGGACGGCGGCCGGATGCCCCCGGAGCCGTTCGGACAGGCCGGCCGAGAACAGCAGCAGCGACTGCACGGGCTGGCGCAGGTCGTGGCTCGCGGCCGCGAGGAACTTGGACTTGGTCAGGTTGGCGCGTTCCGCCTCGGCCCGGGCGGCTTCCGCCTCGTCGCGCGCCGCCCGCAACGCCTCCTCGGCCTGGCGGCGGTGCGTCGCGTCGCGCAGGATGCAGGTGAAGAACCGCTGTTCGCCGTCGTGCCAGTCCGCCACCGACAGTTCCAGCGGCACCGCCGACCCGTCCGAGCGGCGGCCTTCGACTTCCCGCCCGAAGCACGCCGAAGGCGGGCCCGGCTCGCCGGGCAGCAGCACGTCGATCCGGTCGCCGATCAGGGCGCCCGCCGAGGAACCGAAGATGCGCTCGGTCGACCGGTTGCAGGAGCGGATGAGGCCCGACTGGTCGACCAGCACCATCGCGTCCGCGGCCGTGTCGACGATGGGCCCTGTGGCGGGCCTCCGCCCGCCGGATCTCGCGTTCCTGCGCCTTGCGGGCCGAGATGTCCTGGAGGTGGATCGCCAGCCCCTCCCGGGTGGGAAAGGCGCGGACGGCGAACCAGACGCCGGTGGCGCCGGAGAACGCCTCGAACTCCGTCGGCCGCTGGATCGACACCGCGGCGCGGTACCGCCGCTCGAAGGCGGTCCCGTCCATCTCGGGGAAGGCCTCCCACAGCAGGGCCCCGGGGGCGGCGCGGCAGTCGCCGAAGAACAGCCGGGCGCGGTCGTTCAGGAAGCTGATCCGCCATTCGCCGTCGACCTCGATCACGCCGTCGGACGTGCTCGCCAGCACCGCCGCCATGCGCCTCTCGGCCTCGTGCGCGGCCTCGCGGATGCGCTCGCGGTCCTCGAGCGCCGCCGCCATGCGGTCGAATGCCGATCCCAGCATCGCGATCTCGCCGACGTCGCTGCGCAGGTCCGCGCGCGCCGAATAGTCGCCGTCCCGCCAGCGGCCGGCCGCCGCCATCAGCCGCGAGGCCGGCCGCCGGATGAAATGGTTCACGCCGAGCGACGCCACGGCCAGCATCGCCACAACGTCCAGCAGGGTCAGCAGAAGGCCGCGGCGCGTCGCGCGGTCGATGACGGAGAATGCCGACGCCTCGTCGATGCCGACCGCGACGAACACCTCGTCCAGGCCGGTGGCGATGGGCGAGAACGCGATCACGCGATCGACCCCGTCGAGCCCGGTCCGCTCGACCACGCCGCGGTCGGCCGCACCGAGCAGCTCCAGGTAGTCCTGCGGCAGCCGCGCCCCCGCCCATTGCTCCGAGGCGGGCAGGCGCGCGACGACCGTACCGTCGCGGTCGGCGAACGTCACCGTCGCGTTCTCGGGCAGCGGCATGGCGGCGAAATGGGCCTCGAGCCAGGACAGGCCGAGCGACGCCGACACCACCCCCGCGACCGAGCCCCCCTCGTCCTGGTAGGGCTTCGCGAAGACGATCGCAGCACTCCCGTCCTCGTTCCGGACGAAGCGGCTGACGGAGCCCGGCTCCGGGCCGGGGCCGCCGCCCCGCATGGCCCGGCGGAAATCGTCCCGCTCGGCGATCTCCTGCCCGAGCATCCCGGTCGCGCTGGAGCACAGGACCCGCCCCCGGCGGTCGGTGGCGAGGATGGAGAGGTGCTCGGGCAGGCGCAGCCCGACGCGCTGAAGATAGGCCTGGCAGCCGGCGGCGTCCCCGGCATGCAGGACGTCCGTTTCGGCCAGGCCGTCTAGCAGGAGATGGATACCCTCGGCGATCCGCTCCTGCTCGCCCTCGATCGACGCCAGCAGGCGCATGGCGTCCTGGCGCACGCCCTCCTCGGCATCCTGCCGCAGCATCGCGCCGTTGCCGAGATGGGCGGCGATCGAAGGCGACACCGCGAGCACGATCAGAAGTGCCAGACGTGCACGCAGGCTCGTCACCATCCCGCGCAGACCGGCCCGGAGCGGCCGTGCCCGCGCGACGCCGCACCCATCAGTCGGCGCCAGCATCCCGGTACAGCCGGGAGCGGAGCTGGGCCGCGACCGCCCGCCGGTCGACCAGCTCCATCTCGTCGACGTCGACGATGCCGGCCTGCTTCAGGGCACGCAGAAGCAGCCCGCGGAGGGTCACGCCCTCCGACTCGGCGCGGCGGCGGATCGCCCGCTTCAGGTTCGGCGGCACCATGATCGCGAGCTGGACCTCGCGGTCGGCCGAGTTGAGCGCGGCGGGCTGCGGAAAGCGTTCGTCGTGGGCCATCTGCTGCAGACTTCCTAGGTTCGATGATTCGAACCCTAGGCAGTTATAGTTAAAGAGGTATTAACCATAACTGGACGCGATCGGCCCCTTGACGCTCACATGAACAGCGCCTCGCCCTCCATGCCGGCGTAGAGGCCGGCGACCCACTCGCCGTAGCCGTTGTAGATCCGGGTTGCCAGCATCTCGTCGGTGCCGAGCATCCGCTCCTGGGCCTGGCTCCAGCGCGGATGGGGGACGTCGGGATTGACGTTGGCCCAGAACCCGTACTCGCCGGGGCCGACCGTCTCCCAGAAGCTGACCGGCCGCTCCTCGGTGAACGTGAAGCGGGCGAGCGACTTGACCGACTTGAACCCGTATTTCCACGGGACGGCGAGACGCAGAGGCGCCCCGTTCTGCGGCGGCATGGGCTTGCCGTAGAGGCCGGTGGCGATGAAGGCGAGCTCGTTGGTCGCCTCGGCCATGGTCAGGCCCTCGACATAGGGCCAGGGATACCAGAACTGCCGCTGGCCGCGCGCCTGGTCCGGGTCCAGGAACGTCTCCATGCGCAGGTACTTCGCCGAACCGAGGGGACGGGCGAACTCGACCAGGCTGCGCAGCGGGAACCCGCTCCAGGGCACGGCCATCGCCCAGGCCTCGACGCAGCGGTGACGGTACAGCCGCTCCTCGACCGGCATCGCCTTGAGCAGCTCGTCGAAGCCGACCTCGCGCTCCTGCTCGACCAGCCCGTCGAACCGCACCGTCCAGGGGCTGACCTTCAGGTTCTGGGCCTGGCGCCAGATGTTCTTCTGCGAGCCGAACTCGTAGAAATTGTTGTAGGTCGTCACCAGCTGCTCGTCGGTGAGCGGGCGGTCGAGCGTGAACTCGGGATTGCGCGGCGCGGAAGCGGTGCCGGTGCCTGTGCCCGCGTCCTGCGCCATCGCTGCCATCGGCCCCGCGATCGACGCGAGCCCCACGAACCCGGCGGCCTTCAGGAGGCTGCGGCGGTTGAGGAAGACGTGCTCCGGGGTCGCCGCCGATTCGGGCAGTTCCCAGCCATGCCTGCGCCTGATCGGCATCGTCGGATCTCCTTCTTGCGCAGCGTCGGCCCCGCGCAGCCGCGGGGCCGTACCGGTGCTATTCGAGCATGCTGCGCAGCATCCACGCGGTCTTCTCGTGGATCTGCATGCGCTGGGTCAGCAGGTCGGCGGTCGGCTCGTCGTTCGCCTTCTCGGCCAGCGGGAAGACCTGCCGGGCGG